>JAGXAV010000211.1 GCA_018971455.1 Rhodospirillales bacterium | reverse complement strand
CGAGGTGCTCGGCGCCTTCACCCATACCCAGCCCAACGCGCCCTATCGCGGCGCCGGACGACCGGAGGCCAGCTACGCGCTGGAGCGGGTGATCGACGTGGCGGCCGATGAGCTGGGCCTCGACCGGGTGGCCATTCGCCGGCGGAACCTGATCCCGCCCGAGGCCATGCCGTTTCGCACCGGCCTCGTCTTCACCTACGATTCCGGCGATTTCGCCCGCGGCATGGCGCTCGCCCTGGAGGCCGCCGACTGGTCCGGCTTCGCAGCGCGCCGCGCGGCGTCGCGGCGGCGTGGCCGGCTTCGCGGCATCGGCATCGCCAATGCCATCGAGATCGCCGGCGGGCCGGCCCGCACCCCCAACGAGGAGGGGGCGGAAATCCGTTTCGACCCCGGGGGCGATGCCACCTTCCTGCTGGGCTCGCACAATCACGGCCAGGGCCACGAGACGGTGTTCCGCCAGATCGCCCATACGCTGCTCGGGCTCGACCCGGCGCGGGTGCGCATCGTCGCCGGCGACACGGATCAGGTGATGCATGGTCGCGGCACGTTCGGCTCGCGCTCGGTCCTTGCCGTCGGCGCGGCCCTCAGCCTGGCGAGCGAGCGCATCATCGCCCGCGGCCGCGCCATCGCCGCCCATCTTCTCGAAGCCGCCGAGCCGGACATCATCTTTGCCGATGGCCTCTTCGCCGTCGCCGGCACGGATCGAGGGCTGTCCATCTCCGAGGTCGCGCGGGCCAGCTTCGAGACCGCACGCCTTCCGCGCGCGGCCGAGCTCGGCCTGTTCGCGCAGGCCGTGGTGACGCCGGACGATGCCAGCTTCCCCAATGGCTGCCATGTCTGCGAGGTCGAGATCGACCCCGAGACCGGCGCCACCCAGCTGGTCGCCTATGTCGTCGTCGATGATGTCGGCACCGTCATCAACCCGCTGCTCGTCAAGGGCCAGGTGCATGGCGGCGTGGCGCAGGGCGCCGGCCAGGCCCTGCTGGAGCAGATCGTGTTCGACGAGGCCGGCCAGATGCTGACGGGCTCGTTCATGGATTACGCCATGCCGCGCGCCGACCACCTGCCCGCCATCGACGTCATCGCCAATCCGGTGCCGACCGCCAGCAATCCGCTCGGCGCAAAGGGGGCCGGCGAGGCGTGCACGGTCGGCGCATTGCCGGTGGTGATCAACGCCGTGGTCGATGCGTTGCGGCCGCTCGGCGTGCGGCATATCGACATGCCGGCGACACCCGCGCGCATCTGGGCGGCGCTCCGCGATGCCCGGGCCGGCGCCGCCTTGCCGGAGCCCGGGGTTCAGGCATGATGCAAACAACCAAGACGGGGAGAGAGAGCATGCAGAGACGCCAGATCATGGTGGGCCTTGGCGCCGGGCTCGCGACAGGGCTCGCGGCCCCCGCCATTTCGCGCGCCGCGCCCCCGCTCAAGATCCGCTTCGGCTGGGCGATCACCCCGGCGCAGATGATCCCCCTGGTCTTCCAGAACACCGCTGTGCTGCGCCATTACGGCAAGAGCTACACCGCCGAGGCGCTGCATTTCACCGGCAGTTCGCAGCAGATCACCGCCCTGGCGGCCGGCGAGTTGCAGATCGCCGCCTTCGCCTTCTCCTCCTTCGCGCTGGCCATCCAGAATGCCCATATGCGCGATCTGCGCGTCGTCGGCGACATGTACCAGGATGGCGTACCCGGCCATTACACCAGCCAGTACGTGGTGCGCGCCGACAGCCCGATCCGCTCGGTGAAAGACCTCAAGGGCAAGGTGATCGCCACCAACGGCGTCGGCGGCGCGATCGATATGGCGATGCGCAAGATGCTCCGCGACAACGGGCTGGAGGACAAGCGGGATTACAGCGTCATCGAGGTGCAGTTCCCCAACATGCCGGCGATGCTCTCCGAGAAGAAGGTCGACATGGCCGGCATGGTGGCGCCGTACTCCCTGCAGGAGGTCAAGTCCGGCCGCGTGCGCTCGCTGTTCACCATGGCGGATGCGATGGGGGTCGCGCAGACCACGCTGCTCGCCGCGCGCACCCCCTTCATTGCGCAGAACCGCCCCGCCCTGCTCGATTTCTTCGAGGATCTGCAGACCGGCACGCGCTGGCTGCTCGACCCGGCCAACCGCCAGGCGACGCTGAAGCTGATCTCCGGCTTCACCAAGCGCCCGGAATCCGTCTATGCCGACTGGGTCTTCACCCCCAGCGACTATTACCACGACCCCGATGTGCAGCCGAACCTCAAGGCCCTGCAGAACAACATCAAGGTGCAGAAGGATCTGGGCCTGCTGCGCATCGATCTCGATGTCGCCAGATATGCCGACACCTCGCTGGTGAGCGAGGCAGCCAAGCGCCCACGCGCATGAGCGGGGCGGCGCAGATCGTCTTCGAGGGCGTCGGCCACTCCTACGTGCCGCCGCGTGGGCGGCGCGTGCAGGCGCTCCTCGACATCTCGCTCCAGATTGCGCATGGCGAGTTCATGGCGCTGCTCGGGCCGAGCGGATGCGGCAAGAGCACGCTGCTCTATCTGCTCGGCGGTTTCGTCAGGCTGACGCAGGGCGCCATCCTGGTCGATGGTCGTCCGGTCAGCGGGCCGGGCCCCGATCGCGGCGTGGTGTTCCAGAGTTTCGCGCTGTTTCCCTGGAAGACCGTGCGGCAGAACATCCGCTACGGGCTCGAACGGCTCGGCCTGCCGCGCGCCGAACAGGAGGAACGCGCGCAGCACTTCATCGACATGGTGCACCTGACGGGTTTCGAGAACAGCTACCCCTCGCAGCTGTCCGGCGGCATGCGCCAGCGCGTCGCCATCGCGCGCACGCTGGCCGTCCGCCCGGCCATCCTGCTGATGGATGAGCCCTTCGGCGCGCTGGATGCGCAGACCCGCGAGATCATGCACGAGGAGCTGCTCGCCATCATGCGCGCCCAGCGCATGACGACGCTCTTCGTCACCCACGACGTGCGCGAGGCGGTCTATCTCGCCGACCGGGTGGCGGTGATGTCCGCCCGCCCCGGCCGCATCAAGGAGGTGGTGCCGATCGCCCTCGGCGAGCGGACCGGGCCGGAGGTGATGAAGTCGCCGGCCTTCGCCGATTACGTCGAGCAGCTCTGGAACCTCGTCAAGACCGAGGCCGCGCAAGCGGTCGCGGGCAGCCGGTGAGGAATATTGCTGGCGGCGTGCTGCGCTGGCTCCCGCTGCTGTTGCTTGCCGCGGCGTGGGAGGCTGCCCCCCGTCTCGGCCTGGTCAGCCCGTCGCTGCTGCCGCCCTTCTCCCGAGCCCTGGCGGCCTTCTGGCAATTGGCGCGCGACGGCGACCTGTTCCTCAATGCCGCGCAATCGCTCTGGCGCCTGGCCGCGGGGCTGGCGCTGGCGGTGGTCGGCGGCATCGGGCTCGGTGCCCTGATGGCATGGTACCGTCCGGTCGACATCGTGGCCGCCCCGCTGGTGCGCAGCCTCTACCCGATGCCGAAATCGGCGCTCATCCCGGTGCTGCTGCTGTGGTTCGGTCTCGGCGATGCGTCCAAGATCGCGCTGATCTTCCTCGGCTGCCTGCTGCCGGTGCTGATGAGTACCTATAACGGCGTGCGGGGCGTGGAAATCACCCTCATCTGGTCGGCCCGTAGCCTCGGCCGCTCACCGCTCGCCGTGCTGTTCGGCATCGCCCTGCCGGCGGCGATGCCGGATATTCTGGCCGGACTGCGCACCGCGCTGGCGCTCTCCTTCGTCCTGCTGGTCAGTTCGGAGTTCCTGATGGCGAAGGACGGCCTCGGCTACCTGATCTCCTTCCTCGGCGATGGCGGCGCCTATCCCGCCATGTTCGCGACCGTGCTGGCGGTGGCGCTGCTCGGCTTCGCGGCCGACCGCGCCTTCCTGCTGCTCACCCGGCGGATGCTGGCATGGCGCGGCTGATCCTCAACCCGCTGCGCGAGACCGGCTCCATCCTGGCGGTGGTGCTGGCGTGGTACTGGGCGAGTGCCACGCATCTGGTGACGGATTTTCTGCTGCCGACGCCGCTCTCTGTGATCCAGCGCATCGGCGCGGACGCGATGTCGGGCGATCTGCCGGCGGCCCTTGAGCGCACCATTGGCGCGGCCCTGGCCGGCTTTGCCATCGCCGGGGTCGTGGGCACCGCTCTCGGCATTGCCATGGCCCGCGTCCGGGCGGTGCGCTGGTTCTTCGACCCGCTTATCTCGATCGGCTTCCCGATGCCCAAGATCGCCTTCCTGCCGATTTTCCTGCTCTGGCTCGGCCCCACCATCGCCGCGGAAATCACCATCGTCGCCTTCACCGTGCTGTTTCCCGTCGCCACCGCCGCGGAGGCGGGGGCCGAAGGCATCGAGACGGTGATGCTGTGGTCCGCGCGCTCGCTGGGTGCGCGCGAGGGGCAGATGCTGTGGCAGATCGTGCTGCCGGCCATCACGCCGCAGCTTCTCACCGGATTGCAGATCGCCCTGCCGATCGCCCTCATCACCGCCATCGTCGCCGAGATGCTGACCGGCAGCGACGGCGTCGGCGGCGCCATGCTCGCGGCCATGCGCTTTGCCGATTCCCCCGGCGTGTTCGCCGGAATCATCGAAATCGCCGTGCTGGGCTATGGGCTGGTCAAGATGATGGAGTGGCTGCGCGCGGCCTTGCTGCGCTGGCACAGCGAGACCGCCGCCTGGTGATGCACCGGCCTGAAACGCCGGATTCGCGCGCCGTCAGAGAGGTTTCCCGCGGCGCCGGCGGGCCGCGTCAGTTGCTCGGTTGCTGGTAGTAGCCCGGCTGCTGGTAGTAGCCTGGTTGCTGCTGATAATAGCCGGGTTGTTGCTGGTAGTAACCGGGTTGCTGCTGATA
>JAGXAV010000210.1 GCA_018971455.1 Rhodospirillales bacterium | reverse complement strand
GCTGGGCGCTCGCCAGCTTGGCGTCGCGGAAGACGTCGTTGCGGGTGTGCCGGTCGAACACGCCGCGCCGGTTCACCCACGGGCCGAGATTGGTCGAGACGGTCACATCCGGGCTCGTCGTCATGATGCGCGCGGCGAGGTCCTTGAAGGCCCCCTGGCCGCGGCCGATCTCCGCCAGGATGTCGCCGAACCCGGCCTGGGTGGACATCATCCGCCCGGCGAGCTTCGGCACCGGAAGCACGGCCGGCACCTCCACCAGCGGTGCCGCCAGCGCACGGCCCTCCGGCGCGATCGGGGTGGCGAACGGCACGCCGTCGACGAAGGCGCGCAGCTCGGCGGCATCGGCCGCCAGCCCCTCGAAGAAATCCCATTCATGCCCGGGGCGGATGCCCATGGCGGCGCGGAACGCCTCCATCTGCTCCTTGGACATCAGGCCGGCATGGTTGTCCTTGTGGCCGGCGAAGGGCAGGCCCATGCCCTTGATGGTGTAGGCGATGAAGCAGGTCGGCTGGTCGCCGGCGGCATCCGCCGCGCGCAGCTGCTCGATGATGGCTTCGACGTCGTGGCCGCCGAGATTGGTCATCAGGGCCGCCAGCTCGTCATCCGACAGCGGATCGATGATCGCCCGCACGCCGGGCTCGCGCCCCAGCTCGGCCAGCACCGCGGCGCGCCAGGCAGCACCGCCCTGGAAGGTCAGCGCCGAATACAGGCTGTTCGGGCAGTCATCGATCCAGGCGCGCAGCGAAGCCCCGCCCGGCCGCAGGAAGGCGGCCTCCAGCCGGCGGCCGTACTTCATCGTCACGACATTCCAGCCCATGTCGCGGAACAGGCCTTCGATGCGGCCGAAAAGCCGGTCCGGCACCACCGAATCGAGGCTCTGGCGGTTGTAGTCGATGATCCACCAGACGTTGCGCACATCGTGCTTCCACCCTTCGAGCAACGCCTCGTAGATGTTGCCCTCGTCGAGCTCGGCATCGCCCGCGATGGCGATGTGGCGGCCGGGCGCGATGTCCTCGCGCCCCAGCCCGTGCAGCCGCACGTAATCGGCCATCAGGGCGGAGAAGCTGGTCAGCGCCACGCCGAGCCCGACCGAGCCGGTGGAGAAATCCACCTCCGGCCCGTCCTTCATGCGGCTCGGATAGGGCTGCGCGCCGCCCATCTGGCGCAGCCCCTCCATCTTGGCGATGCCCTGCCGGCCGAACAGATGGTTGATGGCGTGGAAGACCGGCCCGGCATGCGGCTTCACCGCCACCCGGTCCTGCGGGCGCAGCACCTCGAAATAGAGCGCCGTCATGATCGAGATGACGGAGGCGCAGGAGGCCTGGTGCCCGCCCACCTTCAGCCCGTCGCGGTTGGGGCGGATATGGTTGGCGTTGTGGATCATCCACGCCGACAGCCACAATAGCTTGCGCTCGATCTGGCCGCGCAGGAAGGCCCGCCGGTCGGTGCCGGCGGCAGGCATCATCCCGCCCGGAGCGTTCATGTGTCTCGTTCCCTCAACCCTTGGCCAGTTTGCGCACCGCGGCCGAAGCATTGCGCCGCCCCTCGCCCGCGTAATCCTCGTGATACTGCTCGATCCGCGCCGGATCATAAAGGTAGTTCACCATCAGCCCGGCGCTCTCCTTCATGCCCTTCTCCGAGGTGTCGGCCAGCGGATTGATCCGCTCGACCCGCGCGCCGTTGGACAGGTGGAAATGCGCCACCGGGTCGGCTGCCCGCCGCTCGCGCCCCTCGTTCAGCAGGTAGCGCGCGCAGAGCCGGATCAGAACCGGCTCCAGCACCTTGCGCTGGCCCGCGTCGCGCATCCAGCCACGCCGGCCCAGCAACACCCGCAGCGCCTCGCCGCCGCTCTCGGCGCCGGCCAACCCGGCCAGTGCGGCGGCCTCGTCCTCGCCGAGCAGCGCCGGTTCGTCGAGCTTGCCGTCGAGCCAGCGGCGGAAGCCGGGAATTGGCGAAAGGGTGGCGAAGGCGCGCAGGTTGCGGAACTCGGCCGACAGCACGTCGACCACGCGCTTGATGAGGAAATTGCCGAAGCTGATGCCGGCGAGTCCGCGCTGGCAGTTGCTGATCGAATAGAAGATCGCGGTGTCGGTGGTCCGCGCATCGAGCACCGGCGCCTTCTGGTCGAGCAACTGCTGCACGCTGCCGGCCAGCCCCTCGACCAGCGCCACCTCGACGAAGATCAGCGGCTCCGCCGGCATGCGCGGGTGGAAGAAGGCGTAGCAGCGCCGGTCGGAATCGAGCCGGTTCTTAAGGTCGCGCCAGCTGCGGATCTCGTGCACCGCCTCGTAGCCGACAAGCTTCTCCAGCAGCGCCGCCGGGCTGTCCCAGTCGATGCGTCGCAATTCGAGAAAGCCGACATCGAACCAGCTTGCCAGCAAGCCGCGCAGATCGCTCGCGAGCGCCGCCAGCACCGGGTCGGTCCGCGCGTGATCGAGCAGCATGCCGCGCAGATCGACCAGGAACTTCATGCCGTCGGGAATGGTGGTGAACTGCGTCAGCAGCCGCAGCCGCGGCGCCTCCAGCGCCTGGCGCAACCGCATCTGGGCGGCCGCCCGCTCGGCGGCGTCGGCGGCCGATTGCAGCCCGGCATAGGCGCTCGCCACCGCCGCCGGGTCTGAATCGAAGCCGGCCAGGGTGCGCAGGAAATCGAGCCGCCCCGCCTCGCTCAGCGCCAGGTAGGATTGCGCGAGCTTGGCCGCCCGGTTGCGCGCGCTGATCTCGCCGCCGCGGGCGGCGAGGCAGGCGCGCATCTGCGCCTCGATGCTGTCATCCTCGTCGCGCGACACGCCGGCGGCCATGTCGCGCCAGACGCTGGTGATGCGGCGGATGGCGCGGTCCAGCAATCCGGGGGCGGCAATCTCGTTCACGTGATGTCTCCGGGTGTTACCCGGCGTGAGTGTACCCGCGCGCCGCGGCGAACGCACGCGCCAAGAGCGGCGCGAGCTCCTCGGCGATCAGCCCCGGCCCGGCCAGGCGCGCCGCCTCGCCGTGCAGCCACACCGCGGCGCAGGCCGCCTGCCACGCCGGCATGCTCTGGGCGATCAGCCCGGCGATCATGCCGGCCAGCACGTCGCCCGCGCCGGCGGTGGCCAGGAAGGGCGGCGCATTGTCGTTGATCGCCACCCGCCCGTCGGGGGCGGCGATGAGGGTGTCCGCCCCCTTCAGCACGATCACGGCACTGGTCCGTGCCGCCGCCGCGCGCGCCGCGGCCAGGCGGTCCGCCCCGGGCGTGCCGAACACGCGGGCGAATTCGCCGGCATGCGGCGTCAGCACCGCCGCTCCGCGCAGGCAGGCCGGATCGCCGGCCAGCGCATCGGCATCGGCCACCACCTGCCGCCCCGCCGCGAGCAGCGCGGCCAGCGCCGGGCGCGCCGCCGCGCCCAGCCCCGGCCCGCACACCCAGACCTGCCGCCGCGCATCGCCCAGCTGGTCGGCAAGCGGCGCGTCGTCGACGATCACCCCCGCCGCCCCGGCGCGATAGGTCGCCGCACTGCCCTGCGCCGCGATGCTCACCAGCCCCGCACCCGCTCGCCGCGCGCCCTCGGCGGCAAGGCGTGCCGCCCCGGTCATCGCCGCGCCGCCGACCACGCTGGCATGGCCGCGACGGTATTTGTGGCTGGCCGCATCGGGCTCGGGCAGCGTCCACAGCGCCGGGGTGTTGCGCCAGGTATGCGGCCTAACCGTCTCCAGCACCGCCGCCGGCAGGCCGATATCGGCAAGCACCAGCTCGCCGCACAGAAGCCGGCCGGGCAGCAGGAGATGGCCCGGCTTGCGGCGGAAGAAGGTGACGGTGAGCCCCGCCGCCCGCACCGCACCGCGCGGCTGGCCGGTGGCGCCGTCGAGCCCGCTCGGCACGTCGATGGCGACCACCCGCCGCGCCGCCGCCAGCGTCGCCTCGACCCGCGGATCGAGGTCGCGCGACAATCCCGCGCCGAACACCGCGTCGATCACCAGGTCGCGGCGCGCCGCCTCGGTGGGTGTGAAGGGCGCGCGCGGGCAGGCCCAGGCGCCGTCCCGGGCCGCGCCCTGAAGGGCGGCGTCATGGAGGCTCGCCACGGCGACTGGCCAGCCGCGGCGCGCCAGATACCGCGCGGCGGCCAGCCCGTCGCCGCCATTATTGCCCGGCCCGCACAGCACCAGGGCGCGGCAGGGGGCGATGCGGGCGCGGATGGCGCGCGCCACCGCGCGGCCGGCCTGCGCCATCAGGGCGGCCACGGGATGGCCGAGCGCCACCGCCACGGCGTCGGCGCGGGCCATCTCGGCCGGGGTCAGCAGCTCTTCCATGCGGAAACTTCGCCTCCTCGCTGCGCCGCAGCCTACACTGGTGCGGTGCAGCGGAGTCGCGCGACATGGCGGTGGTGATCACGGTGGCCCAGCAGAAGGGCGGCGCGGGCAAGACCATGCTCGCCGCCAGCCTCGCCTCCGCCCTGGCGGCCACCCGCCGCGTCGCCCTGCTCGACATCGACCCGCAGCGCAGCCTGGCGCACTGGCACCGGCTGCGCGGCGGCCAGGCGGTGCCGGCGATCTCGCTCTCGGACGTCTCGGGCTGGCGGCTGCCCGCCGAGCTCGACCGGCTGCGCGCCGGCCACGACGTGCTGATCGTGGACAGCCCGCCGCAGATCGACACCGACGCGCGGGTCGCCGTCCGCGCGGCCGACCTCGTGCTGGTGCCGCTGCAACCGAGCCCGCCCGATCTGTGGGCCGCCGAGGGCACCCTCAGGCTCGCCGCCGAGGAGCGGCGCCCGGCGCTGCTGCTGCTCAACCGCGCCCCGGCCAGCGGTAGGCTGCGCGCCGGGGTGGAGGCGGCGATCGCCGAGGCCGGGCACCCGGT
>JAGXAV010000209.1 GCA_018971455.1 Rhodospirillales bacterium | reverse complement strand
ACGCTGCGCGAGGCCGGCGAGGTGGATGGCAGCTGGAGCGAGGCGCGGCTGGCCGCGGCGGTCACCTGCTGCGCCACGGTTGCCGCGGCGCTGGAGGGCGCGGAGCTGATCGTCGAGGCGATCATCGAAAAGCCGGAGGCCAAGCGCGCGCTCTACGCCGAAATCGATGCGCTGGCACCGATGGACGTGATCATCGCCAGCAACACGAGCTATCTAGACATCTTCCCGCTGATGCCGGCGCGGCGGCTGCCCCGCACGCTGATCGCGCATTGGTACACGCCGCCGTACCTGGTCGATCTGTGCGACATCGTCGGCGGCGAACAGACCGATCCGGCGGTGATCGAGACGGTGCGTGCGCTGGTGGCGGCGATGGGCAAGGTGCCGGTGGTGATGCGCCGCTTCATCCCGGGCTACATCGCCAACCGCATCCAGTCGGCCATCTCGCTCGAGGTGAACCGCCTGATCGACGAGGGTTACGCCACGGCGAAGGATGTTGATGACGCCGTCATCCACGGGCTCGCGCTGCGCATTCCCATTCTCGGCCACATGGCCAAGGCGGATTTTACCGGCCTGCTGCTGACCCAGGCGGCGCTGGCCAACCGGATGTACGAGCCGCCGCCGGTCACCGGCAACAGCCCGTCGGTCGACCGGCTGGTGGCCGAGGGCCGCACCGGCGTGATGTCCGGGCGGGGCTATTTCGACTGGGGCGGCCGCAGCCCGGACGAGCTGTTCCGCGAGCGCGACCGCAAGCTGCTCGCACTCAAGCGCGCGCTGCGCGACATCGGCCACATGGAGGGCAAATGACCACTTACGATCTGGCCGGCAAGACGGCGCTCGTCACCGGCGCGGCCTCGGGCATCGGCCTGGCAACCGCAACCATGCTGGCGCGCAACGGCGCCAGCGTCGCCATCAACTTCCTGGCTGATGATCCCCGCGGGCCGGAGGCGGTCGCCAATCTGCGCCAGGAGGGCCTGTCGGCCATCGAGGCGCCCGGCAATGTCGGCCAGGCGGCGGGCGGCGTGGCAATGGTGGACAGCGTCATTCAGCGTTTCGGTGGGCTCGACCTCCTGGTCAACAACGCCGGAACTCCCGGAGTGCGCGAGGTGGTGGAGCCGAACCGGCTGGACCTCATCACCGATGAATTGTGGGAGATGCTGCTGCAGGTCAATCTGCTCGGCGTATTCCGTTGCTCGAAGGCCGCCGCGCCGGCCCTGAAGGCCTCGCGCGGGGCCATCGTCTCGGTGGCGTCGATAGCCGGCCTGCACTCGGCGGGCAGCTCTCTCGCCTATGGCGCGACCAAGGCGGGCGTTGTCAACCTGACGAAGAACCTCGCCCGCGGCCTGGCTCCGGAGGTGCGGGTGAATGCCGTCGCGCCCGGTGCTGTGGACAGCTCATGGCAGATCGAATGGGGCGATGAGCGGCGGCGCCAGTCCATCGAGAAGGCCGCCCTCAAGCGGCGCTGCACGCCTGAGGACATCGCCGAGGTCATCGTCTTTCTCGGGTTCGGCGCGGCGATGGTCACCGGCCAGACCGTCGTCGTCGATGGCGGACTGACGCTGTAGCGTCAGTCCAACCGGCAAAGCGTGAGTGTGCGGCTTGCCAGAAGAGGTTTGGAGCCTTCGCCCACCAGCTTCATCCGCGGATTGGCGCGGTGGGCCTCCACCGCCGCCATGTCGCGATACACCTCGCACAGCATGATGCGCGAATGGTCGGGCGCGCCATCCTCGCCGAGCGGTTGCAGCACATCGAACCGCTCGCAGCCGGGCTCCTCGCGCAGCGTGGCCTGCGCATGGGCGCGGATATGGGCGTCGAACGCCGCCCAGCTTCCCGGCTTGATGCCGAACTCGACCATGATTGCGATGCGGGACATGCGCGTCTCTCCCCTTGCAGTGCCGGCGGGTGAGGTGGCCGTGCCGTCGGCTTCATGCCATCATTCTGGGCGAGGCAGGCGATGGCGGCAACTGCCCGGCGCGAAGGAGCGGCGATGGAGGCGATCGAGGCGGATTATGTGGTCATTGGCGCCGGCTCGGCCGGTTGCGTCGTTGCGGCCCGGTTGAGCGAGGATCCGTCCTGCCGCGTCGTCCTGCTCGAGGCCGGCGGCAGGGACCGCAATCCGTGGATTCACATTCCGCTCGGCTACGGCAAGACCATTGCCGATCCCAGCGTCAACTGGTGCTACGAAACCGAGCCTGATCCGGGTGTCAACGGAAGGCGGGTGTTCTGGCCGCGCGGCAAGGTGCTCGGCGGGTCGTCGAGCATCAACGGCCTGCTCTATGTGCGCGGCCAGAACGAGGATTTCGACCATTGGCGCCAGCTCGGCAATGCCGGATGGTCGGCCGCCGATATCCTGCCCTATTTCAAACGCTCCGAGGGGCGCATCGGGCCGGGAGGCGAGTTGCGCGGGCGCGATGGGCCGCTCGCCGTCAGCGATATCGGCGAGCATGGACCGATCGCGGAGGCGTACGTGCAATCCGCCGAGGAAATCGGCATTCCGCGCAACGCGGATTACAACGGCGCGGTGCAGGAGGGTGTCGGCTACTACCAGGTGACGGCCCGCAACGGGCGGCGCTGCAGCGCCGCCGTTGCGTTTCTCCGCCCCGCCATGAAACGGCCGAACCTGCGCGTGATCACCAACGCGCTGGCCGAGCGGGTGTTGTTTGCCGGCACGCGCGCGGTTGGCGCCAGCTTCTCCCAGGACGGCACGCGCCAGACCGTGCGGGCGACGCGCGAGGTGGTGCTGTGCGGTGGTGCGGTGAATTCGCCGCAACTCCTCATGCTCTCCGGCATCGGACCGGCCGAGCATCTGCGCGATCTAGGGATCGAGGTGGTCTATGATCTGCCGGGCGTCGGGCGCAATTTGCAGGACCACTATCAGACCCGCTTCGCCTATCGCTGTCGCTATCCCATCACCGTCAACGACATCATGGCCAGCCGGCTCAGGATGCTGCGCATGGGCCTGCAATATCTGCTGTTCCGCACGGGCCCGCTGACCATCAGCGCGGGCGAGGTGGCGATCTTCGCGCGCACGCGGCCCGAACTGGCCACGCCCGACATCCAGTTCCACTATATCGGATTTTCCAGCGATCGCCCGGCCGAGGGCCTGCATAAATTCTCCGGGTTCACGCAGAATGTCTGCCAGCTTCGCCCCGAGAGCCGCGGGATGATCGAGCTCAAATCGGCTGACCCGCGCGCGGCCCCGGCGATCCATCCGAATTATCTGGCAACAGAGCTCGACCGCTGGACCCTGGTGGAGGGCCTGAAGCTCGGCCGCCGCCTGGCCGAGCGGCCGGCGCTCGCCCATTTCATCGAGAGCGAATACCTGCCCGGCGAGCAGGTGCGCACCGATGACGAACTTCTCGACTATGCCCGCCAGTACGGCGGCACGATCTATCACCCTTGCGGCACCTGCAAGATGGGACCGGATCCGATGGCGGTCGTCGATGACCGGCTGCGTGTGCACGGCCTGTCGGGCCTGCGCGTCGCCGACGCCTCCATCATGCCGACGCTGGTTTCAGGCAACACCAATGCCGCCTGCATCATGATCGGCGAGAAATGCGCCGATTTGGTGCGTGAGGCCGCCCCACTGGCGGTGTGACCGAAGGAGAGCTTCATGCGTCTGTTTGCCGCGACCCTCGCGACCGAGACGAACACCTTCTCGCCATTGCCGACGGCGCTCGATGCCTACCGGGAAACGGTATTTCTCCGGCCGGGCGAGCACCCGCAGGAGACGCCCCTGATGTGCACGGCCCCCCTCTGGGTCGCGCGCCGGCGGGCCGCCGCGGAGGGGTTCGATCTGATTGAAGGAAGCTGCTTCGCAGCGAGCCCGGCCGGCACGACCAATCGCGCGGATTACGAGATGATGCGCGATGAAATCCTCCAACAGGTCGAGGCCGCCCTGCCGCTCGATGGCGTTCTGCTCGGCCTGCACGGCGCCATGGTCGCGCATGGCTACGAGGATGTGGAGGGCGACATCATCGCGCGCACGCGCGCGCTAGTGGGGCCCGGCTGCATCATCGGCGTCGAGCTCGATCCGCATTGCCACCTGACGCTGAAGCGGCTGCGCCATGCGGACATCATCGTGCTGTACAAGGAATTCCCCCACACCGATGTGGTCGAGCGGGCCGAGGATCTGCTGGATCTCGTTCTGCGCACGGTGCGCGGGCAGATCAGGCCGGTGATGTCGGTGTACGATTGCCGGCAGATCGCCAGCTACCCGACCACGCTGCCGCTGATGCGGGGCTTCGTCGATCGCATCAAGGCGATGGAGGGCCATGGCGGCGTCCTGTCGATTTCCATCGCCCACTGCTTTCCCTATGCCGACGTCCCCGAACTCGGCAGCCGCGTGCTGGTCATCACCGACGGCGACAAGGCGAGTGCCGATGCGCTGGCCAGCGAGATCGGCGCCGAGATGGTGGGGATGCGCGGACGGACGGCGCCCGATTACGTCGATATTCCCGCCGGCGTCGCGGCCGCGGTGGCGGCCAATGCCCACCCCGTGGTCCTTGCCGATCCGGCCGACAATGCCGGCGGCGGCGCGCCATCGGACAACACCACCATCCTGCGCCATCTCATTGGGCAGAATGTGCAAGGTGCTGCGCTCGCGCCGATCTGGGATCCGATCGCCGTCCGGCTGTGCTTCGATGCGGGGCTCGGCGCCAGCATCTCGCTGCGCTTCGGCGGCAAGACCGGCCCGGCCTCCGGCCCGCCGGTCGATGCGACCGTCACGGTGGTGGGCCTGGCGCGCGATTGCCGGCAGAGCTTCGGGCCCACCCAAGTGCCGCTCGGAGATTGCGCCGGCATTCAGGTTGGCGACGTGGTCGTGGTGCTGATTTCCAATCGCACCCAGGCGCTGG
>JAGXAV010000208.1 GCA_018971455.1 Rhodospirillales bacterium | reverse complement strand
GCCCGCCACGTTCGAGCAGGTGGCGCGCGCCGGCTCGCGCCGCGAGGGGATGACCCTGCTGCTCGCCGCACCGGAGTTCCAGCGCCGATGAATGACCTGCCCCATCCTTCCACGCGGCCGACCCGTCCCCTGCGACTCACCCGCCGCACGGCGCTGCTCGGGCTGGCCGGCGCCGTCACCGTCGGGCGGGCTTCGCTGGCGCTCGCCGCCGCACCGACCGAGCGGCGCTTCGTCGTCGTCATCCTGCGCGGCGCGCTCGATGGCATGTCCGCCGTGGTACCCTATGGCGATCCGGCGCTGGCCGGGCTGCGGGGCGAGCTGGTCGGCAAGCCGGCCGGCCAGCCGGGCGGGCTGCTCGATCTCGGCGGCTTCTACGGGCTGCACCCCGAACTGGTCGGGCTGCACGGGCTGTATGCGGCGGGCGAGTTCCTGCCGGTGCACGCGGTGGCCGGGCATTATCGCGTGCGCAGCCATTTCGAGGCGCAGGACTACATGGAATCGGGCGCCGACCAGCGCCTCGACAGCGGCTGGCTGAACCGCGTCGCCGCGCTGATCCCGGCGCGGGGGCCGGGCGAGCCGGCGCTCTCGGTGGGGGCGCAGGTGCCGCTGCTGCTGCGTGGGCCGACGCCGGTGGGAAGCTGGCTGCCGCCCTCCTATCATTCGCCCGCGCCGGATCTCTACGCCCGCATCGCCGCCCTCAACAGCCAGGATTCGGTGCTCGGCCCGGCGATCGTGCATGGGCTGCGGGAGCGCGGCTTCACCGAGGCGGTGCTGGCGGGGACCGCCGAGCCGCCGAACAAATATGCCTTTTCCGCCCTGGCCGGCACCGCGGGCAAGCTGCTGGGCGCGGCGGACGGGCCGCGGCTGGCGGCGTTGGAGATCGGCGGCTGGGACACCCATGTCGCGCAGCTCGGCCAGCTCGCCTATCCGCTGCGCCAGCTTGATGCCGGGCTGGTGGCGCTGAAATCGGGCATGGGTGCCGCCTGGCGGCAGACCGTGGTGCTGGTGATGACCGAATTCGGCCGCACCGTGCGCGTGAACGGCACGCATGGCACGGACCATGGCACCGGCACGGTGGCGTTCGTGCTGGGCGGCGCCGTGGCGGGCGGCAAGGTGCGGGCCGACTGGCCGGGGCTGGGTGCCGGCAAGCTGTTCGAGAACCGCGATCTTCAGCCGACTGCCGATCTGCGCTCGGTCGCCAAGGGCGTGCTGGCGGCGCATCTCGGCATCGACGCCAGCGGGCTCGCGCGCATCTTCCCCGGCAGCGGGCAGGCGGCGCCGATGGGCGGGCTGTTGCGGGCGTGATCCGCGACCCGGTCTCCGTTTGAAATTACGGGGCGCGGGGAATGGTGCGGCGCATCAGGGTGACCGGCTTCCTGCCGGGCCTGTGGATGAGTTCGACCGTTTCCCACCCTGCCCTCAGATAGATCCGTTCGGCGGTGTTCGTGTAGAGCCAGGCCGTCTCGACGGACGCGGCGCGGCATGCCCGCTCGAACGCTTCGAACAGGACCCGGACATGGCCGCGGCCCCGGTGTTCCGGCACCACGAACACGCCCGCCAGCCACGGCGTCAGCTGCGGCCTTTCCTCGAGGTCCTGGCGGGCCATCGTGACCGTGCCAACGGGCACGTCCCGCTCGAGCAGGACGAACGTCTGCGGTGCGCCGACCTCGGCGGTGCCCTGCGCGTAGACCGCAACGGTCTGCTCAAGGGTGCGGCCCCGGGCCTGCCACCACTCGCGCCATAGCCATTCGGCCACGACCGGCAGGAGGTCAGGCCGCGCTCTGACCGTCGTGACGGTCAGGTCGGTCACGCCGGCCTCGCCGATCGCGGCATGCACGGCGCGGATTTCTTTTTCATGGCGGCGAGCCTAGAGGTCGCGCCCAGGCCGGTCCAACCTGCGTGAGGGCGGGGTTGGATTTCGATCCGGGACACGCGCCGATTCGCAGAGTGATTGACTCTGTCGCTTGTTTCTGCGCCAATCAAAGAGTGCAATCGTGTTTTGGCTAGGCTTGCTGCGCCTCCGCCGGTTCAATCCGTCGGGCTCGGGTGACTTCAAGACGCATCCAAAGGCCCGGTTGTCTGAAGCGTCGCGCGCTGTTGCGCGATGCCTGACACGGAGAGAGACGCAGCTATGGCTATCGGTACTGTCAAGTGGTTCAACACCACCAAGGGCTTCGGTTTCATCATGCCGCAGGATGGCGGGAAGGATGTGTTCGTGCACATCACCGCCGTGCAGGCGGCCGGGCTTCGCGGCCTGGATGAGGGGCAGAAGGTCAGCTACGAAGTGGCCATGGAGCGCGGCAAGGCCGCCGCCACCAACCTCAAGCTGGCCTGACGCCTCCACCGATCGCGGTTCCCGCGGTTAGGAAAATGGCTCCCGCCGGCCCGCCTTGCCCGTCTTCGATGAGTCCATCGGGGCGCGCACGGCAAGGTCGGCGGGAGTTTTTTATGTCTGGCGCGCCGCCTTCGCCGACCATCCGCCTTACCACCCGCCCCGCGTGAATACAGGAGAACGCCACCATGGCTATCGGCACCGTGAAATGGTTCAACGCCACCAAGGGCTTCGGCTTCATCATGCCGCAGGACGGCGGCAAGGACGTGTTCGTCCACATCACCGCCGTGCAGGCCGCCGGCCTCAAGGGGCTGAATGACGGCCAGAAGGTCAGCTACGAAGTGGCCATGGAGCGCGGCAAGGCCGCCGCCACGAATCTCAAGCTGGGCTGACAAGGGGCTCAACCCCCGGGGCCGCCTGCGGAGTCTTCCGCCGGCGGCCCTTTTCTTTTCCGCCCCGTCGGGCGAGATTCGGGAATGTTCACTCTCCCCGAGCTCGAGGCCGCCGCCGCGCTGGTGCATGCGGCCTTCCCCGCCACCCCCGCCTATGCCTGGCCGCTGCTCGCCGCGCGGGCCGGTGCCGAGGTGTGGGTCAAGCATGAGAACGCCACGCCTACCGGCGCCTTCAAGGTGCGCGGCGGGCTGATCTACATGGACCGGTTGCGCCGCGAGAAGCCGCAGGTGCGCGGCGTGGTCTCGGCAACGCGCGGCAATCATGGCCAGTCCCTCGCCTATGCCGGGGCGCGGGCGGGCATCGCGGTCAGCATCGTCGTGCCGCGGGGCAACAGCGTGGAGAAGAACGCGGCGATGCGCGCGCAGGGGGCGCGGCTGATCGAGCATGGCGAGGATTTCGATGCCGCGCGCCTGCATGCCCGCGCACTCGCCGAGGCCGAGGGGCTGGAACTCGCCCCCTCCTTCCACCGTGACCTGGTGATGGGGGTGGCGACCTGGGCGCTGGAACTGTTCCGCGCGGCGCCGCCGCTCGCCGCGCTCTACGTGCCGATCGGCCTCGGCTCGGGCATCTGCGGCGCCATCATGGCGCGCGACCTGCTCGGGCTGGACACCGAGATCGTCGGTGTGCAGAGCACCGGGGCACCCTCCTACGCGCTTTCCTTCGCCGCCGGGCACGTGGTCGAGACGCAGCGGGCCGACACCAGGGCGGACGGCATGGCCACGCGCGTGCCGGATGCCGACGCCCTGGCGATGATCCGTCGCGGCGCGCGGCGCATCGTCACCGTCACGGACGGGGAGATGGCCGACGCCATCCGCGCCTACTGGACCGACACCCATCACCTCGCCGAGGGGGCCGGGGCGGCTCCGCTGGCCGCCCTGCTGCAGGAGCGCGACACGGTCGCGGGCCGGCGCGTCGGCGCGGTGCTGAGCGGCGGAAACATCGATTTCGCGCTGTTCACGGACTGGGTGATCGCCGGGGGCTGACCACGGAGCCCCCACCCGCCGAAGGCGGGCGGGGCGGTGGTCTACGCCCGCCGGTGGCGGGCCTTTGGTTGGTTTACGCCCGCTGGTGGCGGGCCTGTGGTTGGTTTACGCCCGCTGGTGGCGGGCTCGGGCGGCGCGCTCGATGCCGGCGGTGACCAGCGGATCGAGCTTGAGGGCCTCGCGCACCAGGGCCAGCATGCGCAGGCTGTCCTGGTCGGCCATGCGGTCGGCGGCAATCACCTCGCAGGCCAGCGCATAGGCGGTCTCGCGCAGCCGAGGTTCGAGGGCGGCGCGGATCATCCTCGTGGCATGGGCCAGCCCATCCTCCTCGCGCAGCAGATCGACCGCCGCGTTGGTGGCGGCGTCGAGGCGGGCGGCGGAGAAATCCTGGAAGACCGGCAGGGTCTGCACCAGGCCGGACATGACGCCGATCTCGCGGTCGCTGATGCCCGACCCGGCGGCGGCAACCAGCACCATGGTGCAGACGAGGGCCTCCTGCGGGTCGAAGCCGGCGCGGGCGAGCATGGCACTCTCCTGTGCGGTCGCGGCGCCGCCGGGGGCGGGATCGGGCCGGGCGGCGGCGGGCGATGTTTCCATTGCCGCAACGCTGCGGGAAATGGCCGCGGCGATCAAGGTTCCTGGATATTACCTTTACGTTACCGCTCCGGGCGGCCGGCGCATGGCGGTGGTGTAAATAGCGATATAAAATAGTAATTTACGTGAATACACATTTCTGGCACGCGCTATACGGCACCCCTCCACTTCCCTATTCTCATCGCCCCGACACCGTGAAGGCACGATCTTGACCCACCCCACGCCCCCGCCGCCGGATGCCCAGGCCCTCGCCCCGACGCTGGCGCGGTTCTCGGCCTGCACGCTGCTGGTGCTGGGCGACATCATGCTCGACCGCTACGTCCAAGGTGAGGTGCGGCGGATTTCGCCCGAGGCGCCGATCCCGGTGCTGCGCGCCCAGGGCGGGCGGCGGGTGCTGGGCGGCGCGGGCAACGTGGCGCAGAACGCCGCCAGCCTGGGCGCGCATGCCGTGCTGGTCGGGCTGGTCGGCACCGATGCCGCCGGGGCGGAGATC
>JAGXAV010000207.1 GCA_018971455.1 Rhodospirillales bacterium | reverse complement strand
GTGGGCGAGAGCGGCTGCGGAAAATCGATGACGGCGCTGGCCCTGATGGGGCTGGTGCCGGCGCCGGGGCGGGTGGAAGGCTCCATCCGCTTCGCCGGCGACGAGCTCATCGGCCAGTCCGCCGGCGCCTGGCGGGCGCTGCGCGGCGCCCGGGTGGCGATGGTGTTCCAGGAGCCGATGACGGCGCTCAATCCGGTGATGCCGGTGGGGCGGCAGATCGCCGAAGTGCTCGTGCTGCACAAGGCGATCGGCTGGAAGGAGGCCGAGGAGCGCAGCATCGGCATGCTTGACGCGGTCGGCATCAACTCGCCCCGGCAGCGCGCCGCGTCGTATCCGCACCAGCTCTCCGGGGGCATGCGCCAGCGCGCCATGATCGCCATGGCGCTGGCCTGCGAGCCGGCGCTGCTGGTGGCCGACGAGCCGACCACGGCGCTGGACGTGACCATCCAGGCGCAGATCCTGGACCTGATGCGCGAATTGCAGGAGCGCATCGGCATGGCCATCCAGTTCATCAGCCACAACCTCGCGGTGATCAGCGAGATCGCCCACGAGATCATCGTCATGTATGCCGGGCGGATCGTCGAGCGCGCGCCGGCCGAGGCGTTGTTCGAGACTCCGCTGCACCCCTACACCCAGGGCCTGATCGCGACCCTGCCGGACCCGGCGCGGCGCGTTGCCCGGCTGCCGGTGATTGCCGGCGGTGTGCCCAACATCGATGCCGGCTTCCGCGGCTGCCGCTTCGCCGATCGCTGCCCGCGCGCCGATGCGAAGTGCCGCGAGGCCGAGCCGGAGGCCCGCGAATACGCGCCCGGCCACGTCGCGGCCTGCTTCAAGGCGGCGGCATGAGCGAACTGATCGCACTCGAATCGGTCAGCGTCCATTTCGATCTCGGCGGCGGGGGCCTGTTCGGGGGGCGGCGGCGCATCCTGCGCGCCGCCGAGCAGGTCAGTTTCGCGATCGCCGCGGGCGAGACCCTGGCGCTGGTCGGCGAAAGCGGCAGCGGCAAGAGCACGCTCGGCAACGTCGTCGCCGGGCTGCAGGCGCCGAGCGATGGGCGCCTGCGCTTTCACGGTGCGCCGCTCGACGCGGTCGGCTGGCGGCAGGCGCGCCGGGCCATTCAGATCGTCTTCCAGGACCCGTTCGGCGCGCTCGATCCGCGCATGCCGGTCTCGGCCATCATCGCCGAACCCCTGCTGATCCAGGGCGGCAGCACCGCGCGCCAGCGCCGCGACCGCGCGGCCGAACTGGTCGAGCAGGTCGGGCTGCCGCGCGACGCGCTGAACCGCTATCCGCACGAATTCTCCGGCGGCCAGCGCCAGCGCATCGCCATCGCCCGCGCGCTGGCGCCGGCGCCGGAGCTGATCGTCGCCGATGAGCCGCTCTCGGCGCTGGATGTGTCGATCCAGAGCCAGGTGCTCAACCTGATGAAGGAATTGCAGGAGCGGCTTGGCCTGTCCTACCTGTTCATCAGCCACGATCTGGCGGTGGTGAACCACCTCGTGGACCGTGTCGCCGTTCTCTATCTCGGCCGGCTGGTGGAAATCGCGCCGCGCGAGGAGCTGTTCGCCCGGCCGTCGCACCCCTACACGCAGGCGCTGCTCGACGCCGTGCCGCGCATCGGGCGCAGGCGCGCGCGCGGGCACGTCATCAAGGGCGAAATGCCGAGCCCGCTGGCGCCGCCGCCCGGCTGCGTGTTTCACCCGCGCTGCCCCAAGGCCGCCGATATCTGCCGCACCGACATTCCCACGCTCGGCGCCGCACCGGGCCGCGCCGACCAGCTTTCCGCCTGCCATTTCCGGGAGTAGGGGCATGGCACGCTTCATCCTGCGCCGCACGTTGCAGGCGCTCATCGTCCTGCTGGTGATGAGTTTCGTCATCTACGGGCTGATCGGCCTGATGCCGGGCGATCCGGTGGACATGATGGCGGCCGGCAACCCGGGCGCGACGCCCGAGGTGATCGCCCATCTGCGCGCCATCTACGGGCTCGACCAGCCGCTCGCGCTGCGCTACTGGCATTGGCTGCTCGCGGCGCTGACCGGGGATTTCGGCTTCTCGCGCACCCATTCCCAGCCGGTGCTCGAGGTGCTGGCGCCGGCCCTGTGGCAGACCTGCAAGCTGATGGTGATCAGCTTCGTCGTCAGCGTCCTGCTCTCCTTCACGCTCGGCATCATCGCCGCCCGCAAGCCCGGCGGCGTGGTGGACGGCCTGATCAGCCTGTTCGCCTTCGCCGGCATTTCCGTGCCGGTATTCTGGCTGGCGCTGATGATGATCCTGGTCTTCGCGGTCGATCTGCACTGGTTCCCCGCGAGCGGCATCTCCACGCTCGGCGAAGGCGGCTTCATCGATCAGGCGCGGCATCTGGTGATGCCCGTCACCACCCTGGCGCTGGCCACCACCGGCGGCTTCATCCGCTTCGTGCGCGCCAGCATGATCGAGGTGATGCGCATGGATCATGTGCGAACCGCGCGCGCCAAGGGGGCGACGGAGGCGCGGGTGGTGCTGATCCACGCCTTCCGCAACGCGCTGATCCCCGTCGTCACCGTCATGGCGCTGAGTTTCGGCGTGCTGTTCAACGGGGCGCTGCTGACCGAGACGATGTTCGCCCAACCGGGAATGGGAAAGATGATCTACGACGCCATTCTCGGCAATGATTTCAACCTCGCCCTGGTCGGCCTGCTGTTCGCCACGCTGGTGACGCTGGCCAGCAACCTTGTCGCCGACCTCGCCTATGGCTGGCTCGATCCGCGGATCTCGCTGAAATGAGCGCGACGACCGACCTTGCCCCACCCCCGCGCACGGACGCGGCCATCGGCCCGTGGCGGCTGCGCTGGCGCCGCTTCCGCCGCCACCGCACCGGCATGGCGAGCCTGGTCATCCTGGCGCTGCTCGTGCTGTTCGCGCTGGCGGCCGTGCCGATGCAGCATCTGCTCGGCATCGACCCCGACGCGACCGACCTGCTCTCGCGCTTCGATCCGCCCTCGGCGGCGCATTGGCTGGGCACCGACGATGCCGGGCGCGACGAGCTGATCCGCCTGATGGTGGGCGGGCAGATCTCGCTGCTCGTGGGCCTGGTCGCCACCGCCATCGGCGGCGTGATCGGCCTGCTGATCGGCGTCACCGCCGGGTATTTCGGCGGCCGGCTCGACGCGCTGCTGATGCGCATCACCGATGGCATGATCGCCCTCCCTCTGCTGCCGCTGCTGATCGTGCTCGGCGCCGTCGATCTCACCAAGCTCGGCTTCTCCAGCGACTTCGCCCACTCCACGGCGGCCAGCTTCTGGCGCATCATCATCATCATCTCGATCGTGGACTGGACGTCGATCGCGCGGCTGGTGCGGGCGGCAACGCTGTCGATCAAGGACCGCGACTATGTCCGCGCCGCCCGGGCCAGCGGCGCCGGGGCCAGTTACGTCATGCCGGCCCACGTCCTGCCCAATGTCGCGACGCCGATCATCGTCGCCCTCACGCTCACCGTCGGGCGGGTCATCCTGTTCGAATCCGTGCTGAGCTTCCTCGGCTTCGGCATCACCCCGCCGACACCGAGCTGGGGCAACATGCTGAACAACGCGCAGGAACTGGTCACCACGGCACCGGGGCTGGCGGTCTATCCGGGCCTGCTGATCTTCATCACCGTCATTGCCGTGAACTTCCTCGGCGACGGGCTTCAGGCGGCGTTCGACCCGCGTTCAGAACAATAGATGGGCGCGATTTCGCGTCTGCAAGAGGGATTATTATGATATAAGCCCTGAATTATTTATCTTCGTGGGCACGGCAACATGGCCTCTTCCTATTCATGGACCGCGGGGTCCGGCCTGTGGGGCGCCGCGGCGAACTGGGCGGACCTCACCACCCCCGGCGCCGGCACCGCGCCGGGCAGCGGCGACATCGCCACCATCGCCGGCCCGGCCTATCCCTCCCTCGCGTTCGACCTGCTCTTCGGCCCGGCCAATGCCGCCACCCTCACCGCCACGGGCGATGTCGCCTTCGCCGGCGCGGCCAATTTCGGATCGCTGAGCGCCACCGGGGGCGCCGATCTCGCCATTCTTGCCGGCGCGTCGCTCGCCGCCGGCAGCGCAATCCTCGCCGATGTCGCGCAGATCAGCGGCCCCGGCGCCCAGCTCGCGGTTGCCGGCACGCTGACACTGGCCGGCGCGGCGCTCGCGCTGTTCGACCATGCCTCCCTTCAAGTCCAGGGGCTGACGGTCAGCGCCGGCGGCTATGGCTCGATCGCGCTCGATGCGACGGCGACGGCGGAGATCGGCGGCGGCTCCCTCGCCAGCGCCGGAACGCTCGCCATCGATGCCGGCACGACGGTGACCTATGACGGCCAGATCCACGCGCCGATCCTCGACCAGGGAACCCTCATCGCCAATGGCGCCGTCACGCTGTACGGTGCTGTCAGTGGCACCGGCACGCTCCTCATCCAGGCCGCCCAATCGGCCCTGACGCTCGACGGCAGTGCCGGCGCTGGCCTCACGATCGGCTTCACCGGCCCGGCGGAGGCGCTCACTCTGCCGGCCAGCATCGCCGATGCGGTGGGCGCGGGCATCACCGGCTTTCAAGCCGGCGACGTGCTCGTCACGCGCATCCCCGCCATCACCGCCGCCGCCTATACCGCGACCGGCGCCAATCTCGGCACCCTTGCCCTTTCCGCCAATGGCAGCGTCGTCGAGACGCTCAGCCTGGCCGGAAATTACACCGGCGTGCCCTTTCTGGTGCTGCCCGGCGCTCCGGGCAGCGGCGAGGCGCTCGTGGTGCTCGCCACCAACAGCGCGAGCGCGCCCGTCGCCGCCGTGGCCAATC
Source organism: Rhodospirillales bacterium (assembly GCA_018971455.1). Classification (GTDB taxonomy): domain Bacteria; phylum Pseudomonadota; class Alphaproteobacteria; order Acetobacterales; family Acetobacteraceae; genus REEB85. Next base: position 79 of record JAGXAV010000207.1, on the reverse strand, counting down.
CGAGCAGCGATGCCTATTCGTGGAATGTCACCCAGGGCGGCGGCTCCCTCGCCAGCGCCGGAACGCTCGCCATCGATGC
>JAGXAV010000206.1 GCA_018971455.1 Rhodospirillales bacterium | reverse complement strand
TGGGGCGGCGGGGGCGATTACGACACCCGCCTCTACACAGCCATCATCGCCGGCAACGGGCCGGACACCGCCATGGTGAAGTTCCAGAACCAGCCGCGGCTGATGGAAATGGAAGCGCTGCGGCCGATCGACGACTACATCAAGAACTGGTCGGCGCGCGGCGACATCTCCGACAGCCTGTGGAAACTCCATGCCGCACCGGACGGCAAGCGCTACTACGTGCCGCTGCAATATGTCGTGCTCTACCTCTACGTGCGGCGGGACTGGCTGGCGCAGAAGAATCTCGCCCTGCCCACCGACTTCCCCGGGGTCCTCAAGGCCGCCGAGGCGATGACCGGCGGCGATCGCTGGGGCTTCGGCCTGCGCGGCGGGCCGGGCGGGCATGATTTCTGGTGCACCTTCGTGCTCGGCGGCGGCGCCAGGCTCCAGAAGGGCGGCCTGGTGACGCCGGCGGCGCTGGCCGCCAATCGCTGGTTCATCGACCTGCACCGCGCCCACCATGTCTGCCCGCCCTCGGCCCCCACCGACGGGTTCGTGCAGACCATCGCCAACATGAAGGCCGGGCGCACCGGCATGACCATCCACCACATCGGCTCGGCCAACGAACTCTCGGCGGCCCTCGGCGACGGCCTGACCGCCATTCCCGTGCCGCGCGGCCCGACCGGCGATTCCTGGGCAACCTACGGCGACGGATCGAGCGCGATCTTCGCCGCATGCAAGAACCCCGAGGCGGCGTGGGAATGGATTTCCTACCTCTCCACCGGCGCCAGCAACGCGGAGCTGGCCCGGCTCTCCGCGCAGCTTCCGGTGACGAGTTCCAGCCTGGCCACGTGGAACCTCCAGCCGGCGCGCTTCGTCAAGGCCTCGGCGGAGTCGCTGCCGAGCGCGCGGGTGCTGCCCTCGGTGTCGCAGACGGCCGATTTCACCCGCACCGTCTGGCCGCAGACCACGCAGAAGGCGCTGCTCGGCCAGATCACGCCGGACGCGATGATGCAGGTCTTCGAGAAGCTGTACTACGGTTGAACAGGATGATGGCCGCGCGGCGCGCAGCGACCCTGCGCGCCGCCACCCCCTGGGCCCTGCTGGCGCCGGCGCTGCTGGTGACCTCGGTGCTGGTGATGATCCCCGCCATCGAGACGGTGTGGATGTCGCTGCACAAGGTCAGCCTGTTCCGCCCGCATGTGCGGCCCTTCGTGGCCCTGGCCAATTACGCGCACGCGCTGGCGGACCCGGTGTTCTGGGCCAGCCTCGCCACCTCGCTGGTCTGGGTGGTCGGCGCCGTCGGGCTGCAATTCCTGCTCGGCCTCGCCACCGCCCTGCTGCTCAACCGCAGCTTCGCCTGGCGCGGCGTGGCGCGGGCGCTGGTGGTGATTCCCTGGGCATTGCCCAGCGTCATCATCGGGCTGGTCTGGACCTGGATGCTCGATTTCAATCTCGGCGTGCTGAACGTCATCGGGCTGCGGCTCGGCCTGCTGTCGCACGCCGTGCCGTGGCTCGCGCAGCCGGGCACGGCGCTGGCGGCGGTGATTCTCGCTGTCGTGTGGCAGGGATTTCCCTTCTTCGCGGTCACGCTGCTGGCCGGGTTGCAGGCCATTTCCGCGGATCTCTACGAGGCCGCCGCCCTGGACGGCGCCGGGGGCTGGGCGCGCTTTCGCCACGTCACCCTGCCCGGGCTCGCCGGCGTCATCGCCACCTCGCTGCTGCTGCGCACGATCTGGGTGGCGAACTCGCTCGACCTCATCCTGGTGATGACCGGGGGCGGCCCCGGCACGGCGACGCAGACCCTGCCGCTGCATGCCTTCCTCACTGCCTGGTCGGGCGGCGATTACGGCCAGGGCTCGGCCCTCGCCGTCATCCTGACGCTGCTTCTGCTCGGCGTCGTCGTGACCTACCTCGTGCGGAGCCGCGCGGAATGAAGCCGCGACGGATCACAAGGCTGCTCGGCACGGAATTGCCGGTCGCGGCCATTCTGGTCTTCGCGCTGTTCCCGTGGATCTGGATGGTGCTGAGCTCGTTCCGTCCGGAGGCGGAGCTGACGCGCACGCCGATCACGCTGCTGCCGCAGAGCCTCACGCTGGCCAATCACATCGCGCTGCTGGCGCGCACCTCATTCCTGCAGAATCTGCGCGACAGCCTGGTGGTCGCCACCGGCGCGGTGCTGCTCGGCCTCGCGCTGTCGCTGCCCGCCGCCTACGCGTTTTCGCGCTTCCGCTTCCGCGGCCGGCAGGCGCTGCGTGTGCAGTTCCTGGCGATCAACATGTTTCCCGTGGTGGTGCTGATCCTGCCGCTGTTCATCCTGATGCGCCAGCTGGGCCTGCTCGACACCTATGTCGCGCTGATCGCCGGACATGCTACCTTCACGCTGCCCTTCGCCATCTGGCTGATGACGAGCTACCTCGAGGCGATCCCCGTCGAGCTCGACCAGGCCGCGGCGATCGATGGCGCCACCCGCGCCCAGGCGATGCGGCTGGTGATCCTCCCGCTGACGCTGCCCGGCCTGGTGGCCGTCGGCATCTACATTTTCATCTCGTCGTGGAACGAATATCTCTTCGCGCTGATGCTGGCGGGCCAGCGGGTTCGCACCGTCACCGTGGCGTTGCAGATGTTCATTGGGGAAAACCAGATTCAATGGGGCCTGCTGATGGCCGGCGGAACGGTGGTGGCGCTGCCTGCGACCCTGCTGTTCCTGGCCGCCCAAAAGCGCCTCGTGGGCGGACTGACCGGAGGAGCGGTAAAGGGATGAGTGCCACCTGGGCGCCGGGTATCGGCGTGATTTCGATGAGCTACGCGCGGCCATTCACCGCCGGCGAACTGCCGCTGTTTGCGCGCATGAAGGCGGCGGGGATGGATTTCTGCGAGCTGCTGGTGCCGGAGGAGGACGAACTCGATCCCGCCCTGGCCGGCCGGGCCGCGCGCGAGGCCGGGCTGTCGCTGCTGCTCGCCGCCCGCGTCAACCTCCAGCGCGATCTCGCCTCCGACGAAGCGGGCGCGCGCGCCTCCGGCATCGCCTATCTGCGCCGCTGCGTCGATGTCGCGGTGGCGTGCGGGGCGCCGATCGTCGGCGGGCCGCTCTACGGCACGCCGCTGGTCTTTGCCGGCCGGCCGCCCTCGCCGATCGCCGAGGCGGCGCGGCAGGCGCGCGTCGCGCGCGTGGTCGACGGTCTGCAACAGGCCGGCGACTATGCCGCGTCGCACGGGGTCGTCCTCGCCGTCGAGCCGCTCAACCGCTTCGAGACCGATTTCTGCAACACCGCCCGCCAGGCCGTCGATCTCGTGCGGGACGTCGATCGTCCGGCGATCGGCGTCATGCTCGACACCTTCCACATGAACATGGAGGAGGACGACCTGCCGATGGCGATCCGCGAGACCGGGGCGCATCTGGTGCATTTCCAGGCCAATGAGAACCATCGCGGCTTCCTCGGCACCGGCCATCTCGACTGGCCGGCGATCTGCCGCGCGCTGGCTTCGATCGGGTATGGCGGCGCCATCACGCTGGAGCCGTTCCGCCGCACCGACCACCGGCTTTCCGTGCCGCTCGCCCAATGGCGCCCGCCGGCGCATGACGAGGATGCCGATCTCGCCCGCAGCGGCGCCCTGCTGCGCGCCGCCCTGCACGCCGCGCGCAGCCATGTGAGGACAGCATGATCCGCATCGGCTGGATCGGCTGCGGCACCCATGCCGCCGAAATGTTGCTGCCGCAACTCGTGCGCCTGGACGTGCGGCTGGCGGCGGTGTGCGACGCCAACCCGCAACGCCTCGCCGCCGTCGCCGATCGTTACGGCGTGACGGCGCGCTACACCAATGCCGAGGCGCTGATCGCCCATCCGGGGCTGGACGCCATCGGCATGGCGGTCGGCCCGGCGCTGCACGCCTCGGCCGGGCAGGCGGCGCTGGCGCGCGGTCTGGCGGTGTTCATGGAAAAACCGCCCGCTCCCACGGCACAGGCCGCCCAGGCGCTGGCCGAAGCGGCGCGGCGTGCCGGGCGGCCCTGCGTGGTCGGCTTCATGAAGCGCTATTCCAGCGCCAACCGCATCGCCGGCAACATCCTGCGCGGCCCCGAATTCGGCCCCGCCGCCAGCCTGCTCGGCGAATACATGACCGCGCCCACCTACTTCACCGGCGATCCGGATTATACCGGCTTCCTGCTGCATCACTGCGTGCATGCCATGGATCTGGTGCCGTGGCTGATGGGTGAGCCCGTCGCCTCCGTGCAGGCCCGGCAGCACACGCTCGCCCCCGGCAAGCTGCTGCTGCATGTCGGCTTCGGCTTCGCCTCCGGGGCGCTGGCCACGGTGGTAATGGGCACCCATCAGTCGCGCGGCACGCCGATGGAATGGTGGCAGGTGATGGGCGATCACCGGCGGGTGGAAATGCGCAACGTTCACGAGGTGCGCTACTACCGCAACCCGCCCTTCAAGGCGCTCGATCCCGCCGCCACGCTCGACCCCGCGCAGGACGCGCTGGTCTGGGAGCCCAACCTGACGGCGGCGGCCAATGAGGACCACAAGGGCTACCACGCGCTGCTGGCCGCCTTCCTCGCCCGCGTCCGCGGCGAGCCCTCGGACGCGCCGGACATCGCCGATGGCGTGCGCGCCATGCAGGTGCTGGAGGCGATGATCCGCGCGATGGCGAGCGGGTCGGCCGAGCGGCCCGGCTGAACCGCCTGCGGCCCCGGCCACCGGATCGGCCGGCCGGCTGGGCCAAGGGCGGGCAGGACAGGGCGGGCGTGCAGGAAATCTGGCGTGCCGAGCGCGATGAAACCGGGCACTGGGAGGTTCTGATGGTTTTGCCCATGAAGGTCGCTATGCCGCGATCAGGCCACTCTAGCCGTCTCTGAGGTGATTCCCCCGAGATCACCTGGCCTCATTCGAACCTTGGTGGAAACCTCCGATTTTCAGGCTCGCCGGGGACAACGTCCGTGGTGCCGAA
>JAGXAV010000205.1 GCA_018971455.1 Rhodospirillales bacterium | reverse complement strand
CGACGATGACGCCCTGCGCCGCACCTATTTCGACCAGACCATCGGCTTCGCCTCCGTGCGCACCGGCCTGCTGCACGCCCTGCTGCCCGAACTCGGCCACCCGCTCATCCTGCGCGGCGGCACCGCGGACGCGCTCAACTTCGCCCAGGTGTTCCGCGACGGCGCGGCGGACCTGCCGGTGCGGGCGACGCCGCTGCGCATTCTCGTGCTCGGCGCCTATACCGGCCTCGCCGCGGTGCGCCTGGCCCATCGCTTCCCGCGCGCCGAAATCGCCTGCGTCGAGCCGGTGGCCAGCAATCACCGCATCCTGGCGCTCAACACCCTGCCCTACCGGCGCATCCGCGCGCTCAACATGGCCGCCTGGCACAGCACCACCCGGCTCGGCGTGGCGGACCGCCATTTCGGCGACTGGGGCACCCGCCTCGGCGAGCGCGTGGCCGGGCCGCGCACCATCCCGGCGGGCACGATCGCCGATCTGCTGGCCCTGCTCGGCTGGGACCAGGTCGATTTCATCACCTGCGACATCATGGGCGCCGAACAGGCGGCCTTCGCCGATCCCGGGGCCGCCTGGCTGCACCGGCTCGACGCGCTCGCCGTCATCCCGCACGAGGGAGCCGCCCCCGGCGGCCTCGCCATCCTCGCCGCCTGCTTCGACCCCGAGCGCTTCGACGTGCAGGAGCATGCCGGCACGCGGCTCTACCAGCGCCGCCAGCCGCTGCGCGCCATCATCGGGCCGGACCGGCGCGACATGCCGCTGATCAGCGCCGAGCCCGGCCTGTTCCCCATCGCCCTGCAGGATGTCGCCCCCACCGGGTGGGGCTTCTTCATCTTCGACGGCAGTTCCTGCCAGCTCCACCCCAACCCGCCCGAGGAGCGCCCGGCGCGGGCGATCTTCCCGCGCACGCTCGACGACCACACCCGTTTCCTCGCGACGCTTCTCCATGCCGGCCAGCAGGCCGGCCCGATCCGCTTCAGCCTGATCATCCAGCGCGAGGACGGCGGCGAGGCGCTGGCCGCCCACCACACCCTGCCCGCCGGCGCCCGCCATGACTGGGAGATCGCCCTGCCCGCCCTCTCGGGCCGCCACCGCCTGATCCTGCAAACCGAAATGGCGGCGCCGGCACCCGGCATCGCCAATGCCTGGGCGCAGTGGATCGCGCCGCGAATCGGCTGACCCGCAAGGACCAGTTCGCCCGGCGCGGCCCGATGCCCTAACCCACCAGCTTGCGGATCACCGCCTCGGTGGCGGGGCTCGCCCAATCCACCGCGCCCTCCACGCGGCCCTGCTCGCGGCCGGACCGGTCGATGATCAGCGTGGTCGGCAGCCCGCGCCCGCCCCAGCCGCGCAGCACATCGCCCTTGGGGTCGAGCCAGACGCCGAGCGCGTCGATGCCGTGCGCGGCGTAGAACGGGCGCACCGCATCCGCCCCGGCGATGTCGGAGGAGAGCGGCAGCACCACGATCCCGGCCGGCGCCAGCGCGCGCGCCATCGCCTGCAGGGCCGGCATCTCGGCCACACACGGCGCGCACCAGGTGGCCCAGAGATTGACGATCACCCCCTTGCCGCGGAACTCGGCGAGGCGATGCACCCCGCCCACCGCGTCGTAGAAGGGCAGATCGGCCGGCGGCGCCGGCGGCTGCCTGGCGATCAGCCCCGCCAGATCGGGCTGCAAGGCGCGGTTCGCCCCGCCCGGCGGCCCCTCCGGCCGGTGGATCGGCGGCGGTTTGCGCCACAGCGTGACGGCCGCTAGGGTCCCGGCCGCAATGGCGCCGGCCCCCAGCAGGACGGCGCGGCGTGTCAAAATCTGCATCAATGGAATGCCTCTCGTGAGCCAGCCCCCAAACCCGCGCCCCGGCGAAGGCCAGCGTCCCGCCGACGCGGCGCGTACCGACGACCAGAAGCGCAATGCCGAGGCCAACATGCAATGGGGCGGGCGCTTCGCCGCAGGCCCCTCGGTGGTGATGCAGGAGATAAATGCCTCGATCGGCTTCGACCGCAAGATGTGGCGCCAGGACATCCGCGGCTCGCGCGCCCATGCCGCCATGCTCGGGCGCATCGGCGTGCTGAGCGCCGAGGAGGTGCAGGCCATCGGCGCCGGGCTCGACGCCATCGCCGCCGACATCGAGGCCGGACTCTTCACCTTCGAGACCGCGCTCGAAGACATCCACATGAACATCGAGGCGCGGCTGACCGAGCGCATCGGCGATGCCGGCCGCCGCCTGCACACCGGGCGCAGCCGCAACGACCAGGTGGCGACCGATTTCCGCCTCTGGGTGCGCGACGCCATCGACGGGCTCGACTCCCAGATCGAGGAGGTGATGCGCGCCCTGGCCACCCGCGCCGGCGAATTCGCCGCTGACCCGATGCCCGGCTTCACCCATCTGCAGACCGCCCAGCCCGTCACCTTCGGCCATCATCTGCTCGCCTATGTCGAAATGCTGGCGCGCGACCGCGGCCGGCTGGCCGATTGCCGCCGGCGGCTCAATGAATGCCCGCTCGGCTCGGCGGCGCTGGCCGGCACCTCCTTCCCGCTCGACCGCCACATGACCGCCCGCGCGCTGGGCTTCGACCAGCCCACCGCCAACTCGCTCGACGCGGTGTCGGATCGCGATTTCGCGCTGGAGTTTCTCGCCGCCGCGGCCATCTCGGCGATGCACCTCTCCCGCCTCGCCGAGGAGATCGTCATCTGGTGCAGCGCGCCCTACCGCTTCATCCGCCTGTCGGACGCCTTCACCACCGGCAGCTCGATCATGCCCCAGAAGCGCAACCCGGACGCCGCCGAACTGGTGCGCGCCAAGACCGGCCGCGTGACCGGCGCGCTGGTCGGCCTGCTGACGGTGATGAAGGGCCTGCCGCTGGCCTACGCCAAGGACATGCAGGAGGACAAGGAGCCGGTATTCGACGCCGCTGATGCCTGGGCGCTGTCGCTGGCGGCGATCGGCGGCATGGTGCGCGACATGGCGCCCGACACCGCCCGCCTGCGCGAGATGGCCGGCTCCGGCTTCGCCACCGCCACCGATCTGGCCGACTGGCTGGTGCGCGTGCTGAACCTGCCCTTCCGCGCCGCCCACCACGTCACCGGCCGGCTGGTCGCCCGCGCCGAGGCGCGCGGCGTCGATCTGGCCGGGCTCACGCTGGCCGAGATGCAGGCGGAGGAGCCGCGCATCACCGCCTCCGTGTTCGACGTGCTGAGCGTCGAGGCCTCGGTCGCCTCGCGGACCAGCTATGGCGGCACCGCGCCGGAGAACGTCGCCCGCCAGGCCGCCCAATGGCTCTCGGTGCTCGGATGAAGGCGGGCTGGGCCTGCCTCGCCCTGCTCGGGCTGCTGGCGCTGTCGGCCTGCGGCAAGAAGGGCCCGCCGGCGCCGCCCGGCCCGCCCGACCAGGTGACCTACCCGCGCATCTACCCGTCGCGGTAGAGCCGCGTCCGGTCTGACGGACAACGAAAGCGGCTCAGTCGGATCGGACGCGGCTTCAGCCTATCCCTCGTCATCAGGCTCCGGCGCGCCGAGCAGCGCCTCGGCCTCCGCGCCGCCCACCGCCTCCACCCCGCGCAGCACCCGCTCTACCGCCCGCGTGCGCACGCGCGCCCGCTCGATGGTGTTGGTGAAGGTGCCGGCCTGCTTGGCGAGGGCGGCGAAGACCTGGTCGATCTTGGCCATCTCGCCGCGGGTGGCGCCGAGCAGGCGGCCGATCTCGTCGGCCTTCTGCTCCAGCACCAGCGTCACATGGCCGAGATGGATGGTGCGCAGCAGGGCGGGAAACAGGCTCGGCCCCAGCACCACCACGCGATGCTCGCGGCCAAGCTCGTCGATCAACCCCGGCATGCGGGCGATTTCGGTATAGAGCCCGTCGGTCGGCACATACATCACGGCGAATTCCACCGTCGCCGGGGGGTGGATGTATTTGGTGGCGAGCTTCTTCGCCTCGTCGCGCACCCGCCGCTCGAGCGCCCGGCCCGCCGCCCGCTCGCCCTCGGCATCGCCCGCCTCGGCGGCGGCGAGCAGGCGCTCGTAATCCTCCACCGGAAACTTGGCGTCGATCGGCAGGCGCGCCCGCACAGCGCCGCGCATGGGCATGATGACGGCGAACTCCACCGCGTCGTCGGAGTCCGGGCGCGGCTTCCAGTTGGTGTCGTAGGCGCCGGCCGGCAGGATGTCGTCGAGCATGGCGCGCAGCTGCGTCTCGCCCCAGCCGCCGCGCGTCTTGACGTTGCCGAACAGGCGCTTGATGTCGCCGATCTGCGCGGTCACCGCCTGCACGTCGCCCATCGCCTTCTGCACGGCGGCGAACTGCTCGGTGACGCGCGCGAAGCTCGTCGTCATCTGCTTCTCGACGGCGGCGTGGAGCTGCTCGTTCACCGTCTTCTGGATTTCGGCGAGCTTGGCCTCGTTGCCCTCGCGCAGCTCGCGCAGCCGCGCATCGAGGGCGGTCCGCATGTCGGCGATCGCGCCATTGACCTCCAGGCGAAGCTGCGCGCCGGCGGTGCTCGCCGAGGCGGTGAGCGCCCGCTCGGTCCCTTCGAGGCTGGCGCGCAGCGTCGCCGCCTCGCTGCGCTGCCCGGCCAGGCTCTGCTCGGCGAGCAGGCGAAGCTGCTGCAGCACGGCGGCATCGGGGCTGGCGCGGAAGGAGCGCAGCAGGGCGGCCAGCGAGGCCAGGGCGGCGACGGCCGAGAGGAGAATCGCAAGGGCAAGGAGGGTCATGCCGCCACTCTGCCCCGCCGCACCGGCGGCTACCAGCGGCGCACCACCAGCCAGGCGGCCATGGCCGGCACCGCAAAGCCGGCCATCGTCGCCGCCATGCCCAGCCCGCCGAGCCGCGTCACCATCACGCCGACGACGAGGCCGGAGAGCGCGCCGGTGAGCATCTGCAGGCTGCCGATCAGCGCCGAGGCGGCGCCGGCCATCTGCGGCACGCGCTCGAGGGCGGCATGGGTGATGTTCGGCCCCACCAG
>JAGXAV010000204.1 GCA_018971455.1 Rhodospirillales bacterium | reverse complement strand
GCCAGCACCAGCCCGGTGGTGGCGGCGCAGGCGGCGTCGAGCCGGATGGCGAGCGCCGCCGCATCGAGCAGCGCCGCGCCGGCGGGCGCGTCATCGCCCGTGGGGTGCTCGGCCGGCGGCGTGGCGCATGCAATGGACCGCCTGGCATCGCCCCCCGGCCGGCGCGGCTGGCGGCCCTCGCCGGCGCCATGGCGCAGGAAATGCAGCAGCGGATCGATATCGGCGTCACGGATGTCCGGGTAGGCGGCGAGATAATCCGCGGTCACGAACCAGGTGGTGGGGTCGCGCCCTTCGCGCCAGCCATGGGCGTGGTAATGCGCCACCGGATCGAGCCCGCTCGCCGCGATATCGGGGTAGCTCGCCAGATAATGCGCGACATCGACATGGGCGGCGAGCAGCGCGAGATCCGGGTCATCCCATGTCGCGGCGCGGGCCGCGCCTTCCGCCGAGGGCGGTGGCGGCATAGCGAACGGTGCGGCCTGCCCGGCTGACCCAGGGCTTGCGATTGCCGCAAGGCCTGCGGCCGGCACCGGTTTTGCGGAAGGGCGCATGTCCCTCGCACGACTAGGCGAAGCCCGGCGGCTTGGCAATAAATCCCGCGGCACCTCCGCCGGTTCAGGAGGCGGCGCGCCGCGCGGCGGGACTCAGCGCGACAACCCGCTGCGGCGCCGCGCTCCCAGGTTCGACGCGGTTGCGTCCGCCCGCCTTGGCGGCATAGAGCGCCTGGTCGGCCGATTCGAGCAGCGCCGCCGGCGTGGTCTCGCTGCCGGGCGTGGCGCAGGCCAGCCCGATGCTGACCGTGACGTGCCCGGCACCCGCGCCGGCATGGGCGAGGTTCAGCTCGCTCACGGCTGTGCAGATGCGCCCTGCGATGCGCGCGGCGCCCGCCTCCACCGTGGCCGGCAGGATCACGGCGAATTCCTCGCCGCCATAGCGCGCGGCGAGATCATGCGGCCGGCGGATGCTGGCGGCGATGCAGTCGGCGATGATGCGCAGGCAATCGTCGCCCGCCTGGTGGCCATGGCGATCGTTGAAGGCCTTGAAGTGGTCGGCGTCGATCATCAGCAGCGCCACCGTCTCGCCGGCCCGTGCGGCGCGGCGCCATTCGCGCTCCAGCGCCTCGTCGAATCGGCGGCGATTGGCGAGGCCCGTGAGCCCGTCGGTCGCCGCCTGCTCGGCCAGCTCCATCATTGCCAGCTCCAGCGCGAGCTCCGTCTCCTTCTGGCGGGTCACGTCACGCAGCACGCCGACCGATTCGACGGGCTGGCCGTCGGCGCCGCGCACTACCGAAAGCCGCCCCTCGATCCACGCCCACTCGCCGTTCTTGCGGCGGAACCGATAGGTGTTGCGCATCTGCTCGGCGCCGTTGCGCAAGGCCTCACGAACCGATGTAAATCGTTCAAGATCATCTGGATGGACGTTCTTTTGCCAGTCTGGCCGCATCATCTCCTCGACGCTCCAGCCGAGCACTTCCTCCACCGAGGGAGAGATGTAGAGGCGCGTGCCGTCGAGGCGGATGCGGCTGATGATGTCGCTCGCGTGGTCGGCGAGCAGGCGGTAGAGGCGCTCGCTGCCGGCGAGGCGCGCATGCTGATCCACCAGCATCTGCGTCAGCCGCCGGCGTTCCTGGACGATGGCGCCGACCGCAAAGGCCATCGCCGCCGCCATCACGATAAAGAGCTGCAACAACCCCACGCGCTGCGGCAGCGTGGCGCCCGGCATCAGCATCAGCGGGCCATGGTCGAGGAGGGTGCCGACCAGCGCGATGCCGGCGGTGAGCAGGACCGCCAGCGTGCCGCCGGCCGCGCCGAGAACCGCCACCACCACCAGCAGGGCGGGGAAGGGCACGAACAGCAGCGGCAGACGGGCCTGGGTGAAAATCACGGCCAGCAGCGCCGCGTAGCCGCCCAGCAGCGCCAGGGTGCGCGCGAGCAGCGGCGTGGCGAAAAGCGGCACCGCCTCCCGCCGCAGCACCATCAGCCCGAGCGGCACCATCACCGCCATGCCGAGCGCATGACCGACATACCACCGCCCGAGGATGGGCAGGCCCGGCGCATCGGGCAGTGCGGCCAGCAGCGCGCCGGTGAGGGCGGCCGAGATGGCCGCCGCCGCCAGCGGCCCGGCCAGCACGAAGGCGGCCAGATTGCGCGGCGCGGTGAGGTCGGGCGCTCCGCCGAGCCGCCAGCGCAGCAGCGCCGCGGCGGTGACGATTTCCACGCCGTTGCTGGCGACGTAGCCGAGGCTTGCCGGCACGCCGATGCCCATCGCCACGTCCGCGAGCAGGATGCCCGCCAGCCCGCCGGCCAGCAGGGCCGGCCACTGCGCCCGCTCGCCCTGCAGCAGGGCGGCGATGGTGAGGCCGTTGGCGAGCCACAGCGCGGCGATGCCGCCGGTCGTGCGGCTCAGCGCCACACCGATCGCCGCGGCCGCCAGCACGACGGCGAACAGCCCGGCAGATTGGCGCGCCGCCAGCCAGGCAGGCCGCGCGCCAGGGGGCCTGCCGACGGGCATGCCGGCAGGCTGGCCGGCGGGGGTGGGCGGCGGGCGGAACGGCATCGCGACTCTCCGCGGCCGGAATCGCCCGGCCGGCGCGGCCACTCTGCGGGGTGGGGATGAACACTCCGTTGACGAAGCGCGTCCCGCTTCGCCGAACCTTGATGTAGGTTGCACGGGCGGCCATCATTCCGGCATCCAACCAGTGAGGGTTTTCCCTTGGGCCTGCGCGCAAAGTTCAACCTCGCCATCGTCGCCGCGCTGCTGATTGGCTATCTCGGGGCCGGGCTGCTGCTGCACAACCTGTTCGTCGCCAACGCGCAGGACGCGGTGCTGGAGAATGCCCGCGTCATGATGAGTGCTGCCAACGCCATCCAGGCCTACACCGACCACGACATCGTGCCCCTCACGGGGCTCGAGCAGAACGGCCAGTTCCTGCCCGCCTCGGTGCCGTTCTTCGCCGCCCGCACCACCTTCCAGGGCGTGCATGCGGCGTTCCCGGATTATTCGCTGGCCGAGGTCGCGTTGAACCCGACCAACCAGGAGGACCGGCCGTCGGATTGGCAGGCCGATTTCATTCGCGGCTTCCGCAACAACCAGCACCTCGCCCACCAATCCGGCATTCGCGCGACGCCGACCGGGCCCTCGCTCAGCCTCGCCGAGCCGATCGCCGTCGGCGATCCGAGCTGTCTTGCCTGCCACTCCACGCCCGATGTGGCGCCCGCCTCGATGGTGCGGAAATACGGCGCGAATAACGGCTTCGGATGGAACCTGCATGAGATCGTCGGCGCGCAGATCGTCTCGGTGCCGATGGCGCTGCCGCTGGCCAAGGCCAACGCCGCCTTCATGACCTTCATGGTGATCCTCGCCGGCATGTTCCTCGTCGTGCTGGTCATCCTCAACCTGCTGCTGCACTACATCGTCATCAAGCCGGTGGTGCGCGTCTCCACCATCGCCAATGCGGTGAGCCTCGGGCAGAGCGATGTCGAGGAGTACCAGAAGCCGGGGCGTGACGAGATCGCCTCGCTCTCGGCCTCGTTCAACCGCATGCGCCGGAGCCTGGATTCGGCGATGCGCATGCTGGATCCGCCATGACCGAGGAGGCCCTGCCGCAAGGCTTCGGCCGCTACCGCCCGGTCGCCATGATCGGCGCCGGCGGCATCGGCACGGTGTTCAAGGCGCATGACCCGCTGATCGACCGCCTGGTCGCCATCAAGGTCATCCGCACCGACATGCTGCCTGCCGAGAGCCGCGCCGAGTATCTCGACCGGTTCCGCACCGAGGCGCAGGCCGGCGGGCGGTGCAGCCACCCCGCCATCGTCGCCATCTTCGATGCCGGCGAGGCCGATGGGGCGCCGTACCTGGTGATGGAGTTCATCGAGGGCCGGAGCCTGCACCAGCTGCTGGCCGAGCCGCACGGCGGCACCCTGCTCGACATCCTGCGGCTCATGGAGGATGTGCTGGCCGGCCTGGCCTGCGCGCATGAGCGCGGCGTCATCCACCGCGACATCAAGCCGGCCAACGTCATGGTCACGCCGGACGGGCGGGCCAAGATCGCCGATTTCGGCATCGCCCGGCTCGATCGCGGGCACGCCACGCAGATCGGCGACATGCTCGGAACGCCGAGCTACATGGCGCCGGAGCAGGTGGATGGCGGCGCCGTCGACCGGCGCGCCGACCTGTTCAGCGCGGCGGCCATCCTGCACACGATGCTGCTCGGCCGGCCGCCCTTCGCCGGGCGCAGCCTGCCGGACACGCTTCTGCGCCTGACCGACGCGGCGGAGGTCGATCTCGCCGCGCTGGAGGGTGGCCCGCAGGCCGCCTTCGCGCCGGTGCTGCGGCAGGGCTTGGCCAAGCAGCCGGCGGCGCGCTTCGCCACCGCCGAAGCCTTCGCCGCCGCCCTGCGCGCCGCCGCCTCCGTGACCGAGGATGCAACCCTCGTCCAGCCCGGCCGCGCCCGCCCGGTCGACGCGGTGCTGGCGGCCGCGGCGGAGGCCGAGCTGGCGCGCCATGTCGGCCCGATCGCGCGCGTGCACGCGGCGCAGGCGGCACGCCTGGCGCTGGACGAGGCCGATTTCCTCACCCGCCTCGCCCGACACATCCCCGACGCGGCGCAGGCCACCCGCTTTCTGCGCGAGCGGGCCGCCGGCGCTCCGGCGCCGGCCGCACCGACCATTTCGCCGCGTCAGCTGAGCACGCAGGAGGCGCTGGGCCTGGCCGCCGGGCGCGGCATCTCGCCGGCCGCGCTGGAGGCGGCCCGCGCGGCGCTCGCCCCCTATGCCGGGCCGATCGCGCGCGTGCTGGTCAGCCAGGCGGTGCGGGATTCGCCGAGCCTCGATGCGCTGGTCGAGCGGCTGGCCAGCGCCGTGCCGCAACCGGGCGACGCCGCCGCCTTCCGCCGCACGCTGCGCGCCACCCTCGAAAAATCAGGGTGAGGCGGGCTTGGCCGCCGGCTTGGGCT
>JAGXAV010000203.1 GCA_018971455.1 Rhodospirillales bacterium | reverse complement strand
CGGGCCGCACATCAGCGCCGCCAGAACACCGGCGAGAGGGGCAAGAGAATATCGCATATGCGAAGGCACCGTAGAGCAATCCGGCCCGGACGGAAATCGCCGGATGATCGGGAACCGGCCCGGCGGCCGTCAGATGGCGCGCGCCGCCGCCACCCCGTCGGCCACCGCGGCGCAGAGCGGGCCGTGCAGGTGCGGATTGGCCGCCACCACATCGCCGCCCATCGTCGCCTCCCCGCCCTGCGGATCGGTCGCGTAGCCGCCGGCCTCGCGGACGATCAGCAGCCCGGCGGCGACATCCCACGGGTGCAGGCCGAGCTCCCAGAACCCGTCGAACCGCCCGGCGCCGACCCAGGCCAGGTCCAGCGCCGCGGCGCCGAAGCGGCGAATGCCGGCGACCTGCGGCATCAGCGAGCCCAGCGTGCGGGCGAAGGCCAGCCGCCGGCGCGCATCGACGGCGGCGAAGGGGATGCCGGTGGCGAACACCGCCTCATGCAGGTTGCGCCGCGCCGAGACGCGCAGCCGCCGCTCGTTCATGAAGGCGCCGACGCCCTTCTCGGCCCAGAACATCTCATCGACCGCCGGGGCATAGACCAGCCCGGCCACCATTTCAGCCGTGCCGTCCTCACCGCGCCGTTCCAGTCCGATGCTGATCGCCCAGTGCGGAATGCCGTGCAGGAAGTTGGTGGTGCCGTCGAGCGGGTCCACCACCCAGCGCCAGGTCCAGTTCTCCGAACCGGAGGCGCCCGATTCCTCCATCAGGAAGGCATAGCCCGGCCGTGCCTTGTTCAGCTCGTCGCGCAGGCTGGCCTCAGCGCGCAGGTCGGCCTGGCTGACGAAGTCGCCCGGCCCCTTGATGCTGACCTGCAACTGTTCAACCTCGGCGAAATCGCGCAGCAGGCGCTTGGCGGCGCGCTGCACGGCGTTCTGCATCACCGTCATGTGGGGAGAGAGGCGAAGCGCCACGATACCTACCCCTTGAAGCGCTCCACGTAGGAGGCGTCCTCGGTGCGCACCACGATCTTCTCGCCGCTCTCGATGAAGGGGGGCACGGCGGTCTTGACGCCGTTGGACAGCAGCGCCGGCTTGTAGCTGCTGGTCGCCGTCTGGCCCTTGACCACCGGGTCGGCCTCGACGATCTCCAGCACCACGGTCGCCGGCAGGTGCAGGCCGACCACCTCGCCCTCCACCAGATCCGCCTCGACCGTCATGTTGTCCTGCAGGAAGGCCACCTGCTCGCCGAGGATGGCGACCGGCACCATGGTCTGCTCGAAGGTCTCCGGGTCCATCAGGACCAGGTTCTCGCCATCGGTGTAGGAATAGGTGAACTCGCGGTTGTCGGTCATCAGCCGCTCGACGGTGTCGGCGGTGCGCCAGCGCTCATTGGTCTTGTTGCCGGTCTTGAGGTCGCGCATCTCCACCTGGATGAAGGCGCCGCCCTTGCCGGGGGTGATGATCTGCTGCTTCAGCACCGTCCAGCGGCGCCCTTCGTGCTCGATCACCTGGCCGGCGCGGATCAGGTTGGCCTGCTGCTTCATCGTCTGCTCTCGATATGGGTAGGGGGCATTGTGGACGGAGGCGGGGAGCGCGGCTTCTAGACCGAACCCGCCGAACCGGCAAGGCGATGGCGCTGCCCGGCCGGGTCCAGCACGGTGCCGTCCGGGCGCAGATAGGTCGGCCCGAGCGGCACCTTGCCGTGGCCGCCGGGAATGTCGAGCACGTAGGTCGGCCAGGCCAGGCCGCTCACCCGCCCACGCAGCCCGGCGAGCAGAGCGCGGCCCTCGGCGATCGGCACATGGAAGCGCGCGGTGCCCGGGGCGGCGTCGAGCTGGTGCAGGTAGTAGGGCTTCACCCGAGCCGCCAGCATGGCGCGGAACAGCGCCTCCAGCGCCGCGGTGCTGTCATTCACCCCGCGCAGCAGCACCGATTGGCCGAGCACCGGCACGCCATGCCCCTGCACCCGCCGCAGCGCGGCCCGGGCGGCGGGGGTGAATTCGCGGGCGTGGTTGGCGTGCACCACCAGGAAGAGCGGCGTTTCGGTGGCCATCGCCGCGGCCAGGGCGGCATCCAGCCGCGCGGGGTCGGCGACCGGCACGCGGCTGTGGATGCGCAGGGTCTCGACATGCGGTATATCGGACAGCGCGCCCAGAATGGCGGAAAGCCGCCGCGGGGAGAGCATCAGCGGGTCGCCGCCCGAGAGGATGACCTCGCGGATCGCCGGGCGCGCGCGCAGCCAGTCATACGCCGCCGCGAGTTCGGCCTCGGTGAGCACCCCGCCATCGGGGCCGACATGCTCGCGGCGGAAGCAGAACCGGCAATAGACCGGGCAGACCAGCAGCGGCTTGAGCAGCGCGCGGTCGGCATAACGGTGCACGATGCCCTTGACCGGGGAGAGCGCGTCATCGCCGATCGGGTCGGTCTGCTCATGCGCGGCGACGGCAAGCTCGGCGAGGTCGGGAATGAACTGCCGGCCGATCGGGTCGTCCGCCGTCTCGATCAGCGCCCGCATGGCAGGCGTGAGCGCCACCGCGTAGCGCGCCTCGACGGCGGCCAGCGCCGCGGCTTCGGCCGGCGGGATCAGCCCGGACGCCGCCAGGGCGGCGACGCTGCGCAGGGGGGTGCCGTCTTGCATGGGCGGGCGTGTAGTCTGGCGGGCATGAGCACGCAACCGCCCTGGACGCCGGACAGCCTCGCGGCACGGCTGCCCTTCCTGCGCCGCCGGGCCCAGCTGGCCGCCGCCGTGCGCGCCTTCTTCATCGCGCGCGGCTACAGCGAGGTGGAGACGCCCTGCGCGGTGCCGGCGCCGGGGGAGGAGGTGCACCTGGCCGCCTTCGCCACCGAACGGGTCTCCCCCACCGGCGAGCGGCGGAAACTCTGGCTGCACACCAGCCCCGAATTCGCCATGAAGAAGCTGCTCGTCGCCGGCGCCGGCCCGATCTTCCAGCTCGCCCGCGTCTGGCGCAACGGCGAGGGCAGCGACCTGCACGCCTGCGAGTTCACCATGCTGGAATGGTACCGCCCCGGCGCCGGCATGGCCGAGCTGATCGCCGAGACCCACGCCCTGCTGCGCGCCGTCCTGCCGCCCGCCGTCACCTGCCGCGGCGTCACCACCGATCTGCGCGCGGTGGAGACGCTGACGGTGGCCGAGGCGTTCGCGCGCCATGTCGGCGCCGACCTCCTGGCCACCGCCGGCGACGCCGCCGCACTAGCCGCCCAGGCCGGCGTCAGCCTGCGCGCGGGCGAGACGTGGGAGGATCTGTTCTTCCGCCTGCTGCTCGGGCGCGTGGAGCCGGTGATCGGCCAGGTGCTGCCGACCTTCCTCACCCACTGGCCCGCCGCCCAGGCGGCGCTGGCGCGGCGCGACCCGGCCGACCCGCGCGTCGCCGAGCGCTTCGAGCTGTTCGTCTGCGGCATGGAACTGGCCAATGCCTTCGTCGAACTGACCGACGCCGCCGAGCAGCGCGACCGGTTCCTGGCCGACCGCGCCCGGCGCGCCGCCCTCTACGGTGCCGAGACGTGGCCGCTCGACGAGGATTTCCTCGCCGCCCTGGCCCATGGCATGCCACCCTGCGCCGGCATCGCATTGGGCTTCGACCGGCTGGCGATGATCGCCGCCGGCGCGGACCGGATCGAGCAGGTGCTCTGGCTGCCGCCACCATGACGCCCCATCTGGAGTTCCTCACCCGGCGTGACACAACGAGGCCATGATGCGCACCGCACGCGTTCTCTCCCTGCTTCTGCTCCCCCTGTTTCTGCCCCTCTCCGGCTGCGCCAACGGGCTGGCCGCGCGCCAGGCCGACCTCGCGCGTTTCGTCGGCCAGAGCGAGACCACGCTGGTGCAGGAGCTCGGCGTGCCGACGCGCAGCTTCGAGAGCGGCGGGCACCGCTTCCTCGCCTATGTCGAGCAGCGGACCGACGTGCTGCCCGGCGTGCCGTACCTGAACCCCTGGGCGCCGTGGGGCGGGCCGTGGGGCTATGATTTCGGGCCGTCGCGGGTCGTCACCAGCGCCTGCGAAACCACCTTCGACATCGTCGGCGGCACCGTGCGCGGCTTCAGCCTGCGCGGCAACGCCTGCGGATAATTCGGCTCTCCCTCTGCATCCATCGGCCGCGTGCGGGCGTAACGCGCGGGCAAGGGGTGGCGACCGGCCGCCCCTGCCGCAGAAGGAACCGCCCCATGAAGATCGCACATGTCGTGCCGATGACGCTCGCCGCCTCGCTGCTCGCCGCCTGCTCGCAGGGCATGGCGCAATCCGCCGCAATGCCGGCGGGCGCGATGACCGCCAGCAACAGCAGCGAGACGATGACGGTCACCGTCGGCGGCGCGCCGATGTATGCCAGCAAGACCATCGTCGCCAACGCGGTGAACTCGAAGGACCACACTACGCTGGTCGCCGCGGTCAAGGCCGCCGGGCTGGTGGCCACCCTGGAAGGGCCGGGGCCGTTCACCGTGTTCGCGCCGACCAACGCGGCCTTCGCCGCCCTGCCCGCCGGCACCGTCCCCGCGCTTCTCAAGCCGGCGAACAAGCCGACGCTGACCAAGGTGCTGACCTACCACGTGGTGCCCGGCAAGCTGGATTATGCCGACCTCGTCGCACTCATCCAGAAGGGCGGCGGCAGCGCCCGGCTGACCACGGTGGAGGGCGGCACGCTCACCATCATGATGAACGGCATGCACAATATCGACGTGAAGGACGCCAAGGGCGATGTCGCGCAGATCACCACCTACGACGTCAACCAGTCCAACGGCGTCATCCAGGTCATCGACAAGGTGATGCTGCCTGGCTGAGATGGCGCCTGTCGAATTGCTGGCCGGCCGAGCCGGCGCCGGCCCGTGCGGCCGGCGCCGGAGTGCGCCTCACCGCAACGCGCCGGGCAGCCGCCCCGGCCGGCCGAACAGCCAGCCCTGGCCGAACGGCACGCCCATGCGGCTCATCAGCATCGCCTGCTCCTCGGTCTC
>JAGXAV010000202.1 GCA_018971455.1 Rhodospirillales bacterium | reverse complement strand
AAGCCGCGGCCTGAGCGGCCGGTCGCCCGGAGAGCCGCCGGGCGGAGAGCGGGCGGCCCTCAGCCGCCCTTGCGCAGCAGCAGGCGGGTGATGCCGTCGGCGCCGGTCTGCTGGCCGAGCACGGCATGGCCCTGCTCGGCCGCGGTGCGTGGCACGTTGCGCGCCGGCTCCTCCCCGCGCAGCAGCACCAGCAGGGTCTCGCCCGGGCGCATGCGGTCCAGCGCCAGGCGGGTGCGCACGAAGGTCATCGGGCAGATCTGCGCGGTGATGTCGAGGGTATGATCTGGTGCGGAAATGGACATGTTCTGGCGGAATATCCGTTGCGAAGTCACGGAAGCATCACTTATATGCGGCAAGTCATACGGCTCGAAAGGGATAAAGATGGCTGAATCTGCACCTCACCCCGACGTGCTGGCACTGACCGCTCAAATTGTCTCGGCCCACGTGTCCAATAATTCCGTGACTCCGGATGCACTGCCGTCGCTGATTCAGGACGTCTATCGCACCCTGTCCGGCGTCGGCCATGAACCGGCGGCGCCCGAGAAGCCGCAGCCGGCGGTTCCGGTGAAGAAATCGGTCTTCGCCGACCATATCGTCTGCCTGGAGGACGGCAAGAAGCTCAAGATGTTGAAACGACATCTCAAGACTGCCTACAACCTCTCCCCCGAGCAGTATCGGGAGCGTTGGGGCCTGCCGCCCGACTATCCGATGGTGGCGCCGAACTATGCGCGGCACCGCTCGTCGCTGGCCAAGAAGATCGGCCTCGGCACCAAGCCGCGCGGGCGCAAATAGGCAGGACCGGCGAGCGGCGGCAGCATTTGCCTCCGCCCCTGCCGGGCCTGTAGTCTCCGCCCCGCCCCGACCGTCCAGGATCGGGGCGCTGCATCCGTGAGGCCGGCCCGCCAGGCCGGGCCGCGCGCCGACCCTCACGGGGGCCGGGAAGCTGGAGACCTGATGGAAAGCCGCATCGAGCGCCTATGCGTGGAACGAGGCCTCAAGATGACCGGCCAGCGGCGGGTTATCGCGCGCGTGCTGTCGGAGGCCGACGACCACCCGGATGTCGAGGAGCTGTACCGCCGCGCCATCGCGCAGGACCGGCGCATCTCGATCGCCACCGTCTATCGCACGGTGCGGCTGTTCGAGGAGAAGGGCATTCTGGAGCGGCGTGATTTCGGCGGCGGGCGGGCCCGCTATGAGCCGAGCGAGCACGGCACCCACTACCATCTGATCGACATCGACACCGGCAAGGTGATCGAGTTCACCGACCCCGAGCACGAGCGCGCGCTGGCGGCGATCGCCGCCCGGCTCGGTTTCGACCTGGTGTCGCATCGCCTGGAGCTGTTCGGCCATCGTCGCGAGGCCCAGCCCGCCGGGCGCGGGGCGCGCGGCCAGGAGGCCGAGCCCACCACCCCGCCCGGGATGGCGTGATGGTGACGCCCGGCCCGGCCGGTTCCGCCGCCCCGAATGTTCCACCGGCGCCCGCCGGCGAGGGCTTCGGTGAGCTGCGCAGCGGCAATCTGGGGGTGCGGATCGCCACCACCGACCATGAGGTGGAGGCCGCGCAGGCGCTGCGCTACCGCGTCTTCTACGAGGAGATGGGCGCCCACCCGGATGCCCAGACCCGCATGCTGCTGCGCGACCGCGACGAGTACGACGCGGTCGCCGACCATCTGCTGGTGGTCGACCACGCCCTCGGCCCCGGGCCGGAGGGGGTCGTCGGCACCTACCGGCTGATCCGCGCCGAGGCGGCGGCGCAGCTCGGGCGGTTCTACTCGGCCGACGAATACGATATCTCGCCGCTGACGCGCTTTCCCGGCCGGCTGCTGGAGCTGGGGCGCTCCTGCGTCGATGCGCGCTATCGCGACCGCGCGGCGATGCAGCTTCTGTGGCGCGGCATCGCCGCCTACGTGTTCGCCAACGGCATCGACCTGATGTTCGGCTGCGCCAGCATGCCGGGGACCGACCCCGACGCGCTCGCCGTCGAGCTGACCTATCTCTACCACCATCACCTGGCGCCGCCCGAAATCCGCCCGCGCGCGCTCGCGCACCGCTACGTGGACATGCGCCGGATGGATCCCGCGCTGTTCGACGCCCGGCGCGCCCTGGCCAGCCTACCGCCGCTGATCAAGGGCTATCTGCGCCTCGGCGGCTTCGTCGGCGATGGCGCGGTGATCGACCGCCAGTTCAACACCATCGACGTGGCCGTGGTGGTCAAGACGGATCTGGTGACCGAGAAATATTACCGCCATTACGAGCGCGAGCAGCACGGCTGATCCGCGGCCGGCCATTGAGGCGGCGGCCGGCGCGTGCGAGTCTCCGGCCATGGAACCCACCCGCAACGATATCGAGGCCGCCGCCGGACGCATCGGCGCGCATGTGCGCCGGACGCCGGTGCTCCGGCTGGCCGCCGGCGAGCTCGGCTTCGACCGGCCGATCACCCTCAAGCTCGAATTGCTCCAGCATGCCGGCAGCTTCAAGCCGCGCGGCGCGTTCAACCGCATCCTCGCGGCGATGGCGGGCGCGGGCCTGCCGGCGGCGGGCGTGATCGCGGCCTCCGGCGGCAATCACGGGGCCGCCGTCGCCTATGCGGCGCAGCGGCTTGGCCTGGCGGCGGAGATTTTCGTCCCTGAACTGACGCCCGTGGCCAAGCGGGCGCGCATCGCCGATTTCGGCGCGCGGCTGGTGGCCGGCGGCGCCACCTATGCCGAGGCGCTCGCCGCCAGCCGGGCGCGGGCGGCCGAGACCGGCGCCCTCGAAGTGCATGCCTACGACCACCCCGCCGTGCTCGCCGGCCAGGGCACGCTGGCGCGCGAGTTGCAAGCCCAGGCGCCGGAGCTGACCCATGTTCTGGTGGCGACCGGCGGCGGCGGGCTGATCGGCGGCATGGCGGCGTGGTATCGCGGCGATGCGGCGCTGATCAGCGTCGAGCCGGAGGGCTGCCCGGCCCTGCACGACGCGCTGGCGGCGGGCCGGCCGGTGGCCGCCGCGGTGGGCGGCATCGCCGCCGACGCGCTCGGCGCGCGGCAGGTCGGGGCGCTGATGTTTCCGCTCGCCCAGGCCCATGTCGCCGCCGCCATCCTGGTGCCGGACGCGGCGATCCGCGCCGCCCAGCTGGTGCTGTGGCAGAAGCTGCGGCTGATCGCCGAGCCGGGCGGCGCCACGGCACTCGCGGCCCTGCTCTGCGGCGCCTGGGTGCCGCCGGCGGCGGCGCAGATCGGCGTCGTGCTGTGCGGCGCCAACACCGACCCAACGGGGATGCAGACATGAGCCAGAGCCTTTCCGATCCCGTGCTGCTCGACATCGACGCCCGCGGCGTGGCCACGGCGACGCTTAACCGGCCGGCGCTCGGCAATGCCTATGACGAGGACATGCTGGCCGCGCTGATCGGCGGGCTGGAGCGCCTGGCCGGGGATGCGCGGGTGCGTGCGCTGGTGATCCGCGGCGCGGGGAAGCATTTCCAGGCCGGTGCCGACATCAACTGGATCGGCCGGGCGGCGGGCTATGCGCCGGCCCAGGCCCATGCCGCCTCGATGGCGACGACGCGGGCGATGCAATTGCTCAACGAGTTCCCCAAGCCCACCATCGCCGTGGTCAAGGGCGCCTGCTTCGGCGGCGGCTGCGGCATGGTGTGCTGCGTCGATGTCGCCTTTGCCACGCCCGACGCGATCTTCGGCCTGACCGAGGTGCGGGTCGGCGTGGCGCCGACGCCGATCTCGACGCACATGGTCCATGCCATGGGGCTGCGCCACACCCGCCGCTATGCGCTGACCGGCGAGCGCTTCGACGCCGCCGAGGCGTGCCGGATCGGGCTGGTGCACGAGGTGGTGGCGGCCGAGGCGATGGAGGAACGGATCGCTGGCGTGCTGGATGCCGTCTTCCTCTCCGCCCCCGGCGCGATCGCCGTCACCAAGGCGAGTTTCCTCGGCGCCAACGGCGTGACCCTGGATGCCCGCGCCATGGATCTGCTCGCCCAGGAGAGCTGGATGCAGCGCAACTCGCCGGAGGGGCGCGAGGGCACCGCCGCCTTCGCGGCCAAGCGCAAGCCGGCCTGGTACGTGCCGCGGGCCTGACCCTCAGCGCATGGGGCGGATTTCGGCGCTGTAATCGACGTCGGCGAGCAGCAGGCGGCGGGCAACGTGGCGCAGGCCGCGCGGCAGGCGGCGGTACTGGCGGCGCAGCCAGCCCGAGCGGGCGATCCGGGCGACGCCGCGGCGGTGCCAGGCGACGGCGAGGCGGCCGCGCCATGACAGCGGCAGGATGTGATCGCGCAGGCCGAGCGTCGCGTTCGACCACTGCATCTTGTAGGCGGTCTCGCCGGGCATGAAGTCGAACGCGGCGAGGCCGCGGCCGAAGCTCGCGCGCACCAGGTGCTCGAGCAGCAGGCGTGAGGGCGAGAGCCGGGCGAAGGCCGGGTCGTAGACGAAGCTCTGGAAGATATAGCTTCCGTCGTGGACGAAGCCGAAGCCGACCGACAGCGTGGCGGCCCCGGAGGTCAGGCGACCGAGCAGGAAGGCGCCGCGCCGGTGGGCGTCGAGCGCCGAGGCGGTGAGGAAGGCGCGGTATTCGGCCGAGGCGAAGACGCGGGTGGAGATGCCATGCGCCTCGAGCCAGCGCGTCTTGTGGGCGAAGAACCAGTCCAGGCCGGCGACGATCTCGGCCTCGCCGGTCGCCGCCCGGAACGCCACGCCGTCCGCGAGCTCGGCCGCGCGCTTCCATTGCCGGCGTTGGTCGGCCACCAGGCGCGGCGGCAGGCTGGCCGCGTAGCTGTCCCAATCCGCCCAGGCGGCGAGGTCGATGAGCCAGGTGCGGCGCTCGATGGTGCAGGCGCCGCGCGGCATCCGCGGCACTTCCCGCGCCAGCAGCGGGGCCAGGCGCGCATCGGCGCGGATGTCGGCGAGCAGCAGGCAATGCGCCTCCCGCCGGCGGGTGAGGGCGCGCCAGGCGGCGGCGAGCCAGTCCTCGGCGCGCGGATCATT
>JAGXAV010000201.1 GCA_018971455.1 Rhodospirillales bacterium | reverse complement strand
GATGACGCCGCACCCCGATCTCGCTGATCTCGCGCTGCGGCCGACCACCGACCCGATCGCCCGGGTGCAGCAGGCCAGCCGGCTGGTCGGCGGCAATCCCGAGCACCAGGAGAGCCATTTTCTGCTGGCCCGCCTGTCCCTCGCCGCCGGGCTTTCTGGGGAGGCGCGCCGCCATGCCGACGCCGCCGCGCGCGCCGGGCTCAACGAGCGCCGGCTTTGGATGCTTCGCGCCGAGCTGGAGGGCGACGCCCCGGCCGGGCGCGAGGCGCTGCGCCTTGCCGCGACGGCGGCGCCCGACGCCGCATGGCGATGCGATGCGTGCGGCGCCGAGCAGGCCGCCTGGGCGCCGGTCTGCCCGGCCTGCCACGTGCCCGGGCGGCTGCGCTGGGGCCAGCCGCTCCGCCCGGCGCTGACGGCGGAGTGACGTCCGGCCGGAAAAGCCGGCGCGGCCAAGCGGTCAGGTGACCTGGCGGCGGACCTGGTAGGCGGGATCCTGCCAGAGCTTGTCGTGCAGCACGGTGCGCAAGGTCTGCACGGCGTCCCACAGCTCGGCAAAGCCGAGATAAAGCGGTGTGATGCCGAAGCGCAGGATGTCCGGGGCGCGGAAATCGCCGATCACGCCGCGGGCGATCAGCGCCTGCATGATGGCGTAGGCGTCGGGGTGGGCGAAACAGACCTGGCTGCCGCGCCGCGCCGGATCGGCGGGCGAGGCCAGGCGCAGGCCGTGGCCGGCGCAGTGCTCGGCCACCAGCTCGGCGAAGATCGTCGTCTGGCGCAGGGATTTTTCCCGCACCGCCGCCATCGGGGCGGCCAGCGCGACATCCACGCCGACCTCGAGGGCGGCCATGCCGAGCATTGCCGGCGTGCCCACGGTGGCCCGGGCGATGCCCATGGCCGGGCGATAGGACGGCTCGAATGCGAAGGGCGCGGCGTGGCCGAGCCAGCCGGTGAGCGGCAGGCGCAGCCCGGCCTGGAGGCGTTCGGCGACGTAGAGGAAGGCTGGCGCCCCCGGCCCGCCATTGAGGAATTTGTAGCCGCAGCCGACCGCCAGATCGGCATCGCAGCCGGCCAGATCGACCGGCACGGCGCCGGCCGAATGCGCCAGATCCCACAGCATCACGGCACCCGCGGCGTGCGCCGCCGCGGTCACGGCCGGCATGTCGAACATGGCGCCGCTGTGGTAGTTGACATGGGTCAGCATGACGACGGCGATGTCGGGCCCGATGGCCGCCGGAATCTCGTGGCCCTCGACCAGCCGCAATTCGTGCCCTTGGCCGAGCAGGGCGGCGAGCCCCTCGGCGATATAGAGGTCGGTCGGGAAGTTGCTCCGCTCGGAGAGAATGACCCGCCGGCCGGGGCGCAGCGCCACCGCGGCCGCGAGCATCTTGAAGAGGTTCACCGAGGTTGAATCGGCGGCCATCACGGTGCCGGCGGGCGCGCCGATCAGGCGGCCGATCTTGTCGCCGATCCGTGCGGGCGTCGCCATCCAGCCGGCATCGTTCCAGCTGCGGATGAGCCCCTCGCCCCATTCGCGCGCCACCACCTCCGCGACGCGGGCCGGGGTCGCGCGCGGCAGGGCGCCGAGGGAATTGCCGTCGAGGTAGACGACTCCGTCGGGCAGGGTGAAGCGCGCCCGGAACGGCCGCAGCTCATCGCGCTCGTCGAGAGCCTCGAGCGACGCGCGCGTGATCTGCGGCACGCGGCCGGACTCAGGCGAGGCGAACGGTCGCCGCCTCGGGACCCTTGGCGCCCTGCACCACGCCGACCGTCACGCTCTGCCCTTCGGAGAGCTGCGACAGGCCGCTGCGCTGCAGGGCGGAGGCGTGCACGAAGACGTCCTTGCCGCCTTCGGGCAGGGCGATGAAGCCGAACCCCTTGGTGGCGTTGTACATCTTGACGGTGCCCTGCTTCTCGACGGCGGTCGACAGGTCGGGCCCGCGCCGCGGACCGGCGCCGCCGCCAAACGAGCCGCGCGCCGGCTGGGCGGCCGCCGTGCTCTCATCGACGGAGAGGACCTCGGAGACCTGGCGGCCCTTCTGGCCCTGGCCGACGCGCACGCGCAGCGTGGCGCCGGGGCTGACCGTGCTGTGCCCGGAGCTGCTCAGCGCGTTGATGTGCAGGAACACATCGCCCGAGCCGTCGTTCAACTCGACGAAGCCGAAGCCCTTTTCGGCGTTGAACCACTTCACGGTGGCGCCGAGCTCCGGGCCGAACCCGGCCGGCATGGCGGAGGGGCGGGAGAAGCTGGGCATGTCGCTCGGCGGCGCGCGGTCGAAGGCGAAATCGTCATCATAGCTGCGGCCACGGCTTTGACGGCTGCGGTGATTCTTGTTCATGGTCGGAAAAACAACATCCTTGGGAACGGGCAGAACGCGGACGGCAACGGCGATGGATCGTACCGACTCAGCGGCCGCCTGTCCAATCGGGACAAGACTATAGCGCCTCGAAGCGGGTTCGCCCAGCCTGTCGTCGGCCCTGCCCGCGCGCGATCAGGCGGGCCGGGACGCTGCGGCGCATTTGGCCTCGATCACGTCCCAGATCTGCGCCGCGAGGTCGGTGCCGTCGAAGCGGCCGATTTCCTGCAGGCCGGTCGGCGAGGTGACGTTGATCTCGGTCAGCCAGTCGCCGATCACGTCGATGCCGACGAAGATCAGCCCCTGCCTCTTGAGCAGCGGGCCGATGCGCCGGCAGATTTCGAGATCGCGCGCCGTCAGCCGGCTCTGCTCGGGCCGGCCGCCGACATGCATGTTGCTGCGGGCCTCGCCGACCGCGGGGACGCGGTTGATGGCGCCGGCCGGCTCGCCGTCGATCAGGATGATGCGCTTGTCGCCCTGGCGGACCGCCGGCTCGTAGCGCTGGATCATCAGCGGCTCGCGCGAACGGGCGAAATGCATCTCGAGGAGCGAATTGAGATTGGGGTCGTCGTGGCGGATCAGGAACACGCCGGCGCCGCCATTGCCGAACAGCGGCTTGACGACAATGTCCTTGTGGGTGGCGCGGAAGCCGCGGATGGCCTCGATGTCCCAGGTCACCAGCGTCGGCGGCATGAGGTCGGGGAAGTGCGTCACCAGCAGCTTCTCCGGCGCGTTGCGCACCGCCGCGGGGTCGTTGACGACGAGGGTGCGCGGGTGGATGTGCTCGAGCAGGTGGGTGGCGGTGATGTAGGCCATGTCGAAAGGCGGGTCCTGGCGCATCAGCACGACATCCATGGCGCCGAGATCGAGCAGCTCGTCGGCGCCGAAGCGATGATGGGCGCCGCGCACCCGCTGCACCGTGACCGGACGGGCGCGGGCGAACAGGCGCGATTGCGGCGGGCCGTCCTGCTTGAGCACGCCCTCGCGCAGCGACATGTGGCCGACCTCGTAATGCCACAGCGCATGGCCGCGCGCCTGGGCGGCCAGCATCAGCGCGAAGGTCGAATCGCCGTCGATGTTGATGGGCTCGATCGGGTCCATCTGCACGGCGATCTTCAGGCTGCGCGACATGGCATTCTCCGCTGCTTGGGGCCGTTGCTGGGTGGCGGAGCCATCGCCGGGTGGCCGGATCCTGACGCCCGGGTTCCACGCATCGGGGAATCAGCCCACAGATCAACGCCCGCGGATGGACTCGGGCGGCCCGATGCGGCGGAGTCTATCCACTAGTTGAGGCGTGAACGCAACTCGGCCATCGCCGTGCGCGCGCGCTCGGCGGCGTCGCCCTGGGGCACCAGCGCCAGGAAGCGCTCCCAGCAGCGCAGGGCCGCGCTGACCTGGTCGAGCCGCTGGTGCATCAGCGCCGTCTCGCGCCACAGCAGCGGCTCGGCCGGAGCGATGCGCAGCATGTCCTCCGCGCAGGCCAGGGCCGATTCGAGGCGGCCGGCATGCAGGCGGCGCAGCTTGATGTTGTTCTGCAGCCGCAGCAGCACGGCGCGCGCGCTCATCGGGCGCAGCAGGTCCGGGCGCAGCTCGGCCCGCTCGCCCTCGACGCGCTTGATCAGCACGCGCAGCTCGCGCGCGTCGAGCGCCACGCCGCCGGCGAAGACGTCGATCGCCGCCTGTGCGCCGCGGCCGCACAGGGCGACCAGGAAATGGCCGGGGAAGTCGATGCCGTGCGCCGTCCATCCGGCGGCGCGGGCGGCGTGCAGCCACAGGATGCCGAGGGCCACCGGCAGGCCCTGACGACGCTCGATGACGCGGATGAGGTTGGCGTTGGCCGGGTCGTCATAGGTCTCGCTGTCGCCGCGATAGCCGTGGCGCGTGGCGATCAGCCCGCCGAGGGCGGTGGCCTGGGCGGTCAGGTCGTCGGCCGGCACGCGGCGGGCGAGCATCACCGCGTCGCGCGCCAGGGCGGAGAGCTCGCCGCGCGCGGCCTGCCAGTCCGCCTCCGGCGCATCGACGCGCGCGAGCTGGAGGGCGGCGTCGGCGATGTCGATCTCGTTGTCCGGCAGCTGGCCGATGGCCTCCAGCGCCGGGCGCGGATCGGTCATGGGCACGTCCTCGCGGTCATGGCGGTTCCTGTCATCGCGGGCTCGGGGCGGGCATTGTGATCGCCGCCGGCGCCACGCCGCAAGGTGGGCGTGCGGCGGGCGGGGAGCGGTTGGCGGGCGGGGCCTGCGACGGGCGGCGCGTCATCAGCCCGCCTTCGGAAGGCTCACCACGAAGCGGGCGCCGATCACGCGGCCGGCGGCGTCGCGCCGGTTCTCGGCGCCGATGCGGCCTTTCAGCGCTTCGACGATCTGCCGGCTGATGGACAGGCCGAGACCGGAATGGCGGCCGAAATCCTCGCCCTGGGGGCGTTCGGAATAGAAGCGTTCGAAGATGTGCTCGAGCTTGGCGTCGGGAATGCCCGGCCCCTCATCCTCGACGCTGATCTCGACCATGCCCGCGACCTCGCGGGCGCGCAGCGCGATGCGCCCGCCGGGCGGCGAGAAGGAGAGCGCGTTGCCGATCAGGTTGCGCAGCACCTGGACGAGCCGGCCCTCCACCGCCTGCACGGCGAGGCGCGCGGCGGG
>JAGXAV010000200.1 GCA_018971455.1 Rhodospirillales bacterium | reverse complement strand
CTCACGGAAGACGATGACGAGGGCTGCGAGCATGGGGCGGGCCGGATGTAGTTGCGAGTGACTTGCAATTGCAGCTTTGCCGGCGGTTTGTCAATGCACAACTCCGCACCACGGCGACGGGCTGACCCCCGCATGACGCGGGGCGGCGGCAGGAGGTGGGGCGAGGGCGAGTGGGCGCGGTCAGCCGGTCAGCGCCGCCTCGGCGGTGCGCACGGCCTGGAGCGGCAGGGCGGCACGGCCGACCACCTGGCCGCCGACGCAGGCGAGCCAGCCGGCGCCCTCGGGCGGGCGGGGCCGGAGTTCAATCAGCCGCGCCTCATCGTCGAGGGCGACGGCCTGGTAGCTGCGCCAGCCCCAGCGCAGCGGCCCACGAATGCGAACGACGCGGGCGATGGGTTCGCCCGCGTCGTCAATGCCGATCCATTCGAGGGTGCGGGCGGACCCGTCCCCCTCATCGCTGCGTCCGCGCGTCCAGTGCAGGCGCGGACTCTCCATCTAGATCCCCGCACTCATGTCGCAGGCTCCATCAGGAATTCTCCATCAGCGCATCTCCGTCAGGCCGACTTGGCCATGATCTCGTCGGCGATGTTGCGCGGCACCGGATCGTAGTGGTGGAACTGCATGGTGAAGCTCGCCCGCCCCTTGGTCATGCTGCGCAGGTCGGAAATATAGCCGAACATCTCCTTCAGCGGAACATGCGCGCGCACCATGATGGTGGAGCCGCTGGTCTCCTGGTTCTGGATCATGCCGCGGCGGCGGTTGAGATCGCCCACCACGTCGCCGACATGGTCGTTCGGCGTCGTCACCTCGACGTCCATGATCGGCTCGAGGATGATCGGGCCGGCCTTCTTCATGCCCTCGCGGAAGCAGGCCTTGGCGGCGATTTCGAAGGCCAGCGCGCTCGAATCGACGTCGTGGTACTTGCCGTCCACCAGGGTGTAGCGGAAATCGACCGTCTGGAAGCCGGCCAGCACGCCGGTATCGGCCTGCATGCGGATGCCCTTTTCCACCGCCGGGATGTATTCGCGGGGCACCGAGCCGCCGACCACCTTGTTCTCGAACTGCACGCCGGCATTGCGCTCGGTCGGCTCGAAGATGATCTTCACCTCGGCGAACTGGCCGGAGCCGCCGGTCTGCTTCTTGTGGGTGTAGATCTCGGTGTGCGGCTTGCTGATGGTCTCGCGATAGGCCACCTGCGGGGCGCCGATATTGGCTTCCACGCCGTATTCGCGCCGCAGCCGGTCGATGATGATTTCGAGATGCAGCTCGCCCATGCCGGAGAGGATGGTCTGGCCGGTCTCCTGGTCGGTCTTGAGCCGCAGCGAGGGGTCCTCGCCGGCCAGCTTCTGCAGGCCGATGGTCATCTTCTCGACCGAATCCTTGGTCTTCGGCTCGACCGAGATGTCGATCACGGGCACCGGGAAGGCCATGCGCTCCAGCACCACCGGATCGTCCGAGCTGGCCAGCGTGTCGCCGGTGCCGGTGTCCTTGAGGCCGACGAACGCCGCGATGTCGCCGGCGGAGACCTCCTTGATCTCGGCGCGCTTGTCGGCGTGCATCTGGAACATGCGCCCGACGCGTTCCTTGTGGTCCTTCGTCGTGTTCAGAACGGTGTCACCGCTCTTCAGCGTGCCGGCATAGACGCGCACGAAGGTCAGCGTGCCGTATTTGTCGTTGATGATCTTGAAGGCGAGGCCGGCGAAGGGGGCGGCGGGGTCGGCCTTGATGCGGCGGCGGTTGCTGTGCTCGCCATCCTCCTCGCCCTCCTCGGCGGCGATCGAGATGCCGGGCACGTCGATCGGGCTTGGCAGATAGGCGAGGACCGCGTCGAGCAGCGGCTGGACGCCCTTGTTCTTGAAGGCCGTGCCGCACAGCACCGGGCGGAAGGCGCCGCTGATGGTGCCGGTCTTGATGGCGCGCTTGAGCGTCTCGACTGAGACGTCGCCCTTGTCGAAATACTCCTCCATGCCGGCGTCATCGACGCTCAGCGCGGTGTCGAGCAGGAGCTGGCGGTATTCCTTCGCCTTCTCCATCAGATCGGCCGGGATCGGCTCGTCGTGGAACTTGGCGCCGAGCTCGCCGCCCTCCCAGATGATCGCCTTCATCTCCACCAGATCGACCACGCCGAGGAACTGGTCCTCCACGCCGATCGGCAGCTGGAGGGGCAGCGCCACGATGTCGAGCTTCTCCTTCAGCGTGTCGAAGGCGCGGTAGAAATCGGCGCCGGTGCGGTCGAGCTTGTTGATGAAGATGATGCGCGGCACGTTGTAGCGGTCGGCGAGGCGCCAGTTGGTCTCCGATTGCGGCTGCACGCCGGCGACGCCCTCGATGATGAACACCGCGCCGTCGAGCACGCGCAGGCTGCGGTTCACCTCGATGTTGAAATCGATGTGGCCGGGCGTGTCGATGATGTTGATGCGGTGGTCCTTCCACTCGCAGGTCACCGCGGCCGAGGTGATCGTGATGCCGCGCTCACGCTCCTGGTCCATGTAGTCGGTGGTGGTGTTGCCGTCATGCACCTCGCCGATGCGGTGCGACACGCCGGTGTAGTACAGGATGCGCTCCGTGGTCGTGGTCTTGCCCGCGTCGATATGCGCGGTGATCCCGATGTTGCGGATCTTCTGAAGCGACGTTGCCGACACGGTAGCCTCCATATTGCCCAGCGGGCATGCAGCAGCGCGAGCATAGCACAAAAACGGGCGTGAAGCGCCTGCTTCATGCCCCGCCCAGCGCCTGCCCGGGTTCGATCAGCGCGTGACATGCCCTCGCGGCCGCGGATTTGCAAGCGCCACGAGGCGATTCGCCCGCATGGCTGCGCCGATCCTGGCTCAGGGATGGCGCCGGCGCCGCCCCCCGGGCCGGCCGGCCCGCCGCAGGCTACTCCGCCATCATCTCGCCGGAGCCGCCGAACGCGGCGGGGAAATCCTTCAGCTTGGGCAGGCCGTCATGGATGGGCAGCACCGCCTCGGCGTAGTTCACGTGCACGACCGGGACGAAATCCAGCGTCGGGATGGTGGCGGCGAACACGTCCACGAGGCCGAGCGGCGGGTGGTTGGCCATCAGATGCCCGCCGCATCTGGCGCACCACTGGCGCTCGCTCATCGGCGTCTTGGCGTAGGTCGCCACATGCTCGGCCCCCTCGGTCACGCGCACCGCCTCCGGCTTCCACAGGCTGAACGCGTTCACCGGGCCGCCGGACCACGACCGGCAGGACCGGCAATGGCAGTAGCCCATCGCCTCCGGCTCCCCGCTCACCTCCAGCGCCACCGCGCCGCAGAAGCAGCGCCCGACATGGGTCATGTCACCCTCCCTTGCGCCGTCGCGCCCGGCGCGATCGATCGCGAACCGGACCAGATAGGCAGGCCGGCAGGCGGAGGTGAAGTAAAAAATCGCCCCGGCCCGCCGAGCACCCTACCGCCCGTCCCTCCTACCGCCCGTCCTCCCGGGCGACGGGGCGGGGCTCGCGCGTCGCCGCCCACAGCCCGCCCGCCAGGCAGGCGAGGCCGGCGATGGCGGGGGCCGGGACGGGCTCGCCCAGCAGCGCGGCGCCCAGCAGGAACGCCACCACCGGGCCGAGCGAGAGGAACACCGTCACCTGCGTCGCCGCCGCCCGGCCGAGCGCCCACAGCCAGAGCAGGTAGCCGATGCCGCTGCTCATGCCGATGAACACCACGGCGAGCCAGCCGGCCGGCGTGAAGCGCGGCCAGGCGGCGAAGAATCCCTCGCCCAGCCCGGCCGGCACCGCCAGCGCGACGACCGAGGCCAGCATCGCCAGCGCGCTGACCTGCAGGGCCGGGTAGCGGCGCAGATAGGGGCGGTAGAGCACGCTGCACACCGCCCCGCACAGCGCCGCCCCGAACGCCGCCAGATAGCCGGCCCAATCCAGCCCAACCGGCGCCGGCCCAACCGGCTCCGACCTGGCCTGCCCGCCGAGCGTCAGCGCCACCCCGGCGATGGTCAGCAGCACGCCGAGCGTGCGCCGCCAGGTCAGCCGCTCCTGGCCGAGGGCGACGGCGATCATCATGGTCAGCAGCGGGAAGGTGGCGAACACCACGGCGCCGCGCCCGGCCGGGATGATGCGCAGGCCCCAGTTGAGCAGCGCGATCAGCAGGCCGAACTGGACGATGCCGAGGGCGGCGATCGGCGCCACGTCGCGCGCGGCGAACGACGCTCGCCCGCGCATCATCAGCACCGCCGGCACCAGGCAGAGGCAGCCGATGGCGTAGCGCAGCAGCGCCAGCGAGGCCGGGCCGGTCTGGCCGATGACGAAGCGCGTCGCCACCATCGCGGCCCCCACCTGCACCCCGGTGGCCGCCGCCGCGGCCAGCGCCAGCACGGGCGCGCGCGGCGCGGCGGGCGCGCTCAGAGGTCGAGCTCCCAGAACTGGCCGACCAGATCGTGGCCGAAGCTGTGATGGCGCTCCTCGCCGACCAGGCGGAAGCCGGCCTGCTGGTAGATGTGCCGGGCGGCGACGAGGATGTCGTTGGTCCACAGCGTCAGCCGCCGGTAGCCGGCGGCGCGGGCAAAGCCGATGCATTCCTCGACCAGCCGCCGCCCGAGCCCGAGGCCGCGCGCCGCCGCCTCGACATAGAGCAGCCGCAGCTTGGCGACCTCGTCCGTGTCGCGCACCAGGAACACGGAGCCGAGC
Source organism: Rhodospirillales bacterium (assembly GCA_018971455.1). Classification (GTDB taxonomy): domain Bacteria; phylum Pseudomonadota; class Alphaproteobacteria; order Acetobacterales; family Acetobacteraceae; genus REEB85. Next base: position 366 of record JAGXAV010000200.1, on the reverse strand, counting down.
ACCGCGCCCTCCCGCTCGGCGATCCAGCAGCGCTCCCGGGCAGGATCGAAGTCGCGGATGAACTTCGCCACGATCTCGGCGACCAGCGCCTCGAAACTGCCGTCCCACCCATATTCGGCGGCGTAGAGCACGGCCTGGCGGTGCACCACCCAGCCCATGTCGCCCGGCTGGTGCGCGCGCTGGGTGACCGGCGCCGGCGCCGCGCCGGTGGCGCCGAGCAGCCGCTCGGCGGTCGCCAGGGCCGCGACCAGGTGCCGGCGCCCGGCGGCCGGCAGCGCTGCCAGCATGGCGCCGACCTCCGCCTGCGAGCGGGCGTCGATGGTGGTGAACAGCGCCCGCCCGGCCGCGGTCAGGGACAGCAGGCTC
>JAGXAV010000199.1 GCA_018971455.1 Rhodospirillales bacterium | reverse complement strand
AGCCGGCCATCCGCCGACATCGCCCACGCCTCGACGTCGCGCCTCGCCGGCGCATGGATCGGCGCCACGTCGCCCGTGTTCGTATCGATGCGGCACAGGCGCATGAACGCGGCGCCGCCATGGTCGGTCAGCCCGAGCAGCTCGCCGCCGACGAAGCGGGTGGCGGCATAGCGGGTGGCCGAGGGGCGGGGCAGCATGCGCGCCGCGCCGGTGGCGGCGTCGAGCAGCCAGAGGCGCTGGTCGGTGCTGCTGAAATCCTCGATGACGACGAGCAGGTTGAGCTCGGCATTCCAGTTGGTGACGCTGACCGTCCCCGGCCCTTCCATCAGCCGCACCCGCCCGCCGCTGGCCAGGTCGAGCAGGCTGACGTCATGGAAGCGCTCGTCCCGGTCATTGGCGGCGAAGGCGATGCGCGCGCCATCGGCCGACCAGGCGCCGAAATCATGGATCACCTCCGGTGCGGCGGTGAGCGCGCGGGGTGCAGCGCCGGATTCGAGCAGCACGAATTGCTGCCGCTCGTCACCGCCCGCATCGACGCCCCATATCAGCCGGTCATCGGCCGGGCAGCGGCGCAGGAAGGCCACCTTCTCGTCATGGAAGCTGAGCTGGCGGGCATTTCCGCCATCGAGATCCATCACCCAGACCTGCGCCAGCCCGGCGCCGCGCAGATGGAACAGGCGCTGTCCGTCCTTGGAGAAACTGGGCGACGTGGCGGCGCTGATGCGCACCCAGGCATCGGTGGCGACGGGCATGATCATTCCTTGCCGGTTCATTGGGCCAAGCTGTTGAGGCGATCGCATCGGAGCCGATCTCTCATGGAGAATAGTCGCTCCGGGCCGGTTGCAAAGCCGCCGCCCATGGGTTGGCAGATGGCGGCCCGGGCCATAAGGTTCCGCGGAATGCCCCGGGAGGAGATCGCCGCATGACCAGCACCCGGCCCTATCGCGGGGTTTTTCCCGTCGTGCCCACCATCTTCGATGCCGCGGGCGCGCTCGATCCCGCCGGCCAGCGGCGCGCCATCGACTTCATGATCGATGCCGGCTCCGAGGGGCTGTGCATCCTGGCCAATTACTCCGAGCAGTTCGCGCTGTCCGACGCCGAGCGCGACAGCGTGATGCACCTCGCCCTCGATCACGTCGCCGGCCGCGTGCCGGTCATCGTCACCACCAGCCATTTCAGCACCGCCATCTGTGCCGCGCGCAGCAGGGCGGCGCAGGCGGCGGGGGCGGCGATGGTGATGGTCATGCCGCCCTATCACGGCGCCACCTTCCGCGTGGCCGAGGCCGGCATCCGCGCCTTCTTCCAGGCCGTGTCGGACGCGATCTCGATTCCCATCATGATCCAGGACGCGCCGGTCGCCGGCACGCCGCTCTCGGCCGCCTTCCTCGCCGCCATGGCGCGCGAGATCGCCCAGGTCGCCTATTTCAAGATCGAGGTGGCGGGTGCGGCCGCCAAGCTGCGCGAGCTGATCGCCCTTGGCGGCACCGCGATCGAGGGCCCGTGGGATGGCGAGGAGGGGATCACCCTGATGGCCGATCTCGATGCCGGCGCCACCGGCGCGATGACCGGCGGCGGCTATCCCGACGGCATCCGCGAGATCACCGACGCCTACGCCGCCGGCCGCCGCGCCGATGCGATGGCCGCCTATCAGCGCTGGCTGCCGCTGATCAACTACGAGAATCGCCAATGCGGCATCGCCGCCTGCAAGGCGCTGATGCGCGAGGGCGGCGTGATCGCGTCGGACATGCTGCGCGCGCCGCAGCCGCCGCTGCATCCGGCGGCCCGCGCCGGGTTGCTGGAAATCGCCCGCGGGCTCGACCCGCTCGTGCTTCGCTGGGGGACATGACATGACGGCCCACCTCGCCACCCCGCGCTTCGCCGACAAGGTGGCCGTGGTCACCGGCGGCGTCTCCGGCATCGGTGCCGCGATCGCCCGGCGCCTCGCCGACGAAGGCGCCCGCGTGGCCCTCTGGGACCGCGACGCCGACGCGCTCGCCCGCGCGCCGTCGGCCCATGCCGAGCGGCTCGACCTGACGCAGGCCGATGCCGTCGCGCGGGCCACCGAGGCGACCCTGGCCGCCCTCGGGCGCATCGACATCCTGGTCGCCAGCGCCGGCATCACCGGGCCGAACATGCCGGCCTGGGAATACCCGCTCGCCGCCTGGCAGCAGGTGATGGATATCAACGTCAACGCGCTGTTCTACTGCTGCCGCGCCGTGCTGCCCCACATGCTGGCGCGCGGCACCGGGCGCATCGTCAACATCGCCTCCATCGCCGGCAAGGAAGGCAACGCCAATGCCAGCGCCTATTCGGCCTCCAAGGCGGCGGTGATCGGGCTGACCAAGTCGCTCGGCAAGGAGCTGGCGCAGACCGACATCCGGGTGAACTGCGTCGCCCCCGCCGCGGTGCGCACGCCGCTCTTCGCGCAGATGAGCGAGGCGCAGATCGCGATGATGCTGAGCAAGATCCCGATGGGCCGCTTCGGCACCGCCGACGAGGTGGCGAGCCTGGTCACCTGGCTGTGCAGCGAGGAGGCGAGCTTCAGCACGGGGGCGGTGTTCGACTGCTCCGGCGGCCGCGCGACCTATTGAACGCGACCTGCTGAGGGCGACCTATTGAGGGCGCCGCGCCCGCCGCGGCGTTGGCACGGCGAGGATCTCACACCAGCGCCAGCACCGCATCGCTGATCCGCGCCACGTCCTGGTCGGTGAGGTCGGGGTGGATCGGCAGGGCGAGGATGCGCCCGGCGAGATCCTCGCTCACCGGCAGGGCGGCGCCGTCATGGGCGTGGGCGTAGGCCGGCTGGAGGTGCAGCGGGCGGGGATAGTAGATCGCCGTCGGCACGCCCTGCCCGCGCAGCCCATCCTGCACCCGCGTGCGGGCCTGCGTGTCGCGCAGCAGAATGGCGTAGATCGCCCATGCCGCCGTCGAATCCGCCACCCGCACGGGCGTTGCCACGGCGTTGCCGAGGCGCGAATCATAGAGCCGGGCAATGCGCTCGCGAATCGCCAGCTCGTCGTCGAACACGGTCATTTTGCTGAGCAGGACGGCGGCCTGCAGCGTGTCGAGCCGCCCGTTCATGCCGGTGCGCAGCACCTCGTAGCGCGTCGTGCCCTCGCCATGCGTGCGCAGGCTGCGATAGAGCGCCGCGCGCTCGGCGCTTTCGGTGAACAGCGCGCCGCCATCGCCGTAGGCGCCAAGCGGCTTTGACGGAAAGAAGCTGGTCGCGGTGGCATCGGCGGCGCTGCCCAGCTTGCGGCCGTGCAGGCTGGCGCCGAAGCTCTGGGCGCAATCATCCAGCGTGAACAGCCCCTCGCGCGCCGCGATCGCCGCGATCGCCGGCCAGTCGGCGGGCTGGCCGAAGAGATCCACCCCGATGATGGCGCGCGGCCGCAGCCGCCCGGCCGCCCGCACCGCGGCGACGCGCGCGGCCAGCGCCGCGGGGTCGATCTGGAAGCTGCGGGGATCGACATCGACGAAGACCGGCGTGGCGCCCAGCAGCAGCGGCACCTCGGCGGTCGCGGTGTAGGTGAAGGCGGGCAGGAACACCGCGTCGCCCCGCCCGATGCCCTCGGCCATCAGGGCGATCTGCAACGCGTCGGTGCCCGAGCTGACGGTGACGCAATGCGCCGCCCCGCAATATTCGCCGAGCCTGGCTTCGAGTTCGGCCACCTCCGGGCCGAGGATGAACTGGCAATGCGCCAGCACCGCCTCCAGCCGTGGACGCAGGTCGGCGGCGATGCGCGCCTGCTGGGCCTTGAGGTCGAGAAACGGGATCGGCCGGGCCTGTGGGTCGTTCATGCTCATCTTTCAGCCGCGTGCGGCGATGCTGCCGGTGGCGTTGTGGTCGAACTCGGGCACCAGGCGCGCCAGCACGGCGAGGGCCGTGTCGCTCTGGCCGGCGCGGCAGGAGGCCGCGATCTCGTCGAGCGCCCGCCCGACAATCGCCGGATCGGCGGTGCGCGGGGTGGCCATCAGCAGGCCGGGATGGCCGGTCGGCGTCGGCGGCTCGCGCCCATGGAACAGCTCCTCGAAGAGCTTTTCGCCGGGCCGCAGGCCGGTGAAGCGGATCTCCACATCCTCGTCCGGCCGCCGGCCGGCAAGGCGGATCATCTGGCGCGCCAGATCGACGATCTTCACCGGCTCGCCCATGTCGAGCACGAAGATGCCGCCATCCTGGGCCGCGCCGGCCGCGGTGCCGACGACGCTGGCCTGCAGCACCAGCCCGACCGCCTCGCGCACCGTCATGAAATAGCGCTGCATGTCGGGATGCGTCACCGTCAGCGGCCCGCCGCGCGCCAGCTGGCGCTGGAACAGCGGCACCACCGAGCCGGTGCTGCCGAGAACGTTGCCAAAACGCACCGTAATGCAGCGCATGCCGGCACCCGCGGCCAGGGCGGCGATGTCGAGCGCCTGGCAGTACATCTCGGCCAGCCGCTTGGAGGCGCCCATCACGCTGGTCGGGTTCACCGCCTTGTCCGTCGAGATCAGCACCATCGCCACCGCGCCGGCCGCGCGCGCCGCGTCGGCGACGATGCGGGTGCCGATGGCGTTGGTCAGCAGCCCCTCGAGCGGATTGGCCTCAACCATCGGCACATGCTTCAGCGCGGCGGCATGGAACACCAGCTCGGGGCGCAGCGTCTCGATGGTGGCGCGGATGCGCGCCTCGTCGCGGATGTCGGCGATGATCGCCCGGCGCGGCACCGCCGGCGCCGTCTCGGCGAGTTCGAGGTCGATCTGCCAGAGCGCGAACTCGCCATTGTCGAGCAGGATGAGCAGCTCCGGGCCGAGCCCGGCCACCTGGCGCGCCAGCTCGGCGCCGATGCTGCCGCCGGCGCCGGTGACCATCACCCGCCTTCCCTGCACCAGCCGCGCCATGCCCGCGCGGTCCAGCGGCACTTGCGGGCGGTTCAGCAGATCCTCGATGGCGACCGGCTTGAGCTCGACATGGCCGGGCTGATCCGCCGCCGGATCGAGCGAGGTGGGGCGTGGCGCGCGGAACACCCGCAGCCCCTCGCGGTCG
>JAGXAV010000198.1 GCA_018971455.1 Rhodospirillales bacterium | reverse complement strand
GGCGTGGGCGCTGCGGGGACTTTGACTCAGGGGGCGGGCTGGAGTAAGCCCCGCCGCTCATCCGGAACGCGGGAGACGTCCGGACCTGTGCTGTTGTTCGCAGTCCGGGTCCGGGGTCGCATGCACCGCGGTCCCTTGGACGAAGGACCAGGGATCATGGCGAAGAAGATCGTCGGCTACGTCAAGCTGCAAATTCCCGCCGGCAAGGCCAACCCGTCGCCGCCGGTCGGCCCGGCGCTCGGCCAGCGCGGCTTGAACATCATGCAGTTCGTGAAGGAATTCAACGCCGTCACCGCGCAGATGGAGCCCGGCATGCCGGTGCCCGTGGTGATCACGGCGTTCGGCGACCGCACCTTCACCTTCATCACCAAGACGCCGCCGAACAGCTATTTCCTCAAGAAGGCCGCCGGCATCGCCAAGGGCACCACGACCCCGGGCAAGGGCGGCGCGGTGGGCAAGGTGACGATGGCGCAGCTGCGCGAGATCGCCGCCACCAAGATGAAGGACATGAACGCCAACGACGTGGACGCGGCGGTGCGCATGCTCGCCGGCTCGGCCCGATCGATGGGTCTCAGCGTGGTGGAGGGCTGATCGTTATGGCACATAACAAACGTCTGGCCGCCGCCTACAAGGCCGTCGACCGGAACCGGACCTATCCGCTGGCGGAGGCGATTTCGCTGGTCAAGGCCAATGCCACCGCGAAGTTCGACGAGACCGTGGAGATTTCCATGAATCTCGGCATCGATCCGCGCCATGCCGACCAGATGGTGCGCGGCCTGGTCGGGCTGCCCAACGGCACCGGCAAGACGCTGCGCGTCGGCGTGTTCGCCCGTGGCGCGAAGGCCGAGGAGGCGCTCGCCGCCGGGGCCGACGTGGTCGGCGCTGACGATCTGGCCGAGAAGATCCAGGCCGGCGAGATCAATTTCGACCGTTGCATCGCCACGCCGGACATGATGGCGCTGGTTGGCCGGCTGGGGAAGATTCTCGGCCCGCGCGGGCTGATGCCCAATCCGCGCCTCGGGACGGTCACCATGGACGTCAAGGGCGCGATCACCGCGGCCAAGGCCGGCCAGGTGGAGTTCCGCGCCGAGAAGGCGGGCATCGTGCATGCCGGCATCGGGCGGGCCAGCTTCCCGGCGGAGAAGCTGCTCGAGAATGCGCGCGCCTTCGCCGATGCCATCGTCAAGGCCAAGCCGACCGGTGCCAAGGGCACCTACGTGCAGAAAGTGGCGCTGAGCTCGTCCATGGGCGCGGGTGTCCGCGTTGACGTGGCGACGCTGAGCTGAGGGATACGCCGGGCCGCGAGGCCTGGCGGGCAGGGGGCGGGAGCCCCCGAACCTGTCCGAGACTGCACGTGTTCCGCGAGGAACCGAAAGGGCCGAGGCCCGCGCGCAGGAGACGGGGAATGCCACGGATTTCGGGCCCGCGAGGGCCCGCGACCCATGGCGGTTCCGGTTGAGTGGACAGGCGAACCGGGCTGGCCGGGGCGCCTGCGGTGGTTGAGGCCACCGGCGCGTTCTGGCGAGCCCATAGGGCAACCCGGTCTTGTGCGGTCCAAACGCACGGGACCACCGACGGAGACGGGTTTTGGACCGTACGGAGAAGCGGGAGTTCGTCACCTCCCTCGCGGCGGTGTTTGCAGAGACGTCGATGGTTGTCGTCACCCGTCCCAACGGGCTGACGGTGGCCGAGGTGACCGATCTGCGGCGCCGGATGCGGGCGGCCGGGGCGAACTTCAAGGTCGCGAAGAACCGGCTGGCCACCCTCGCCTTGGATGGGACCCGATTCGACGGCATCAAGCCGCTGCTGAAGGGGCCGACCGCGCTGGCGTGGTCGCGCGATCCGGTGGCAGTGAGCAAGGCGGCCGTCGAGTTCGCCAGGATCAACGAGAAGTTCGTCGTGCTTGGTGGCGCCCTGGGCGCCCAGACGCTGGATGCGGCTGGGGTCAAGGCGCTGTCCGAGCTGCCGTCGCTTGAGGAGCTGCGGGCGAAGCTGCTGGGGATGCTGCAAACCCCGGCGACGCGCATCGCGGGCATCCTGCAGGCGCCGGGCGGGCAGATCGCACGGGTTCTGGCGGCCTACGCCAAGAAGGATGAGGCAGCCTAAACACTTCGCTCGTCACACGAATGGCAGGCCCGCGTGGGCGGGCTTGCATGGAACCGATCTGGGTCTAAGTTAGAGGAACATGAAAATGGCTGATCTTTCGAAACTGGTGGACGACCTGTCCAGCCTGACCGTGCTGGAAGCCGCCGAGCTGTCCAAGCTGCTGGAAGAGAAGTGGGGCGTCTCCGCCGCCGCTCCGGTGGCGGTTGCCGCAGCACCGGCCGGTGGCGGCGCGGCCCCCGCCGCGGCCGTTGAGGAGCAGACCGAGTTCACCGTGATCCTGGCCTCCGCCGGCGACAAGAAGATCAACGTCATCAAGGAGATCCGCACGATCACCGGCCTTGGGCTGAAGGAAGCCAAGGACCTGGTCGAGGGCGCTCCGAAGACGGTGAAGGAAGGCGCGACCAAGGACGAGGCCGCGAAGATCAAGAAGACGTTGGAAGAACAGGGCGCCACTGTCGAAATCAAGTAGGCAGGCGTCGCGGCAGGCCATCGCCGCGCATTGAGACTGGACCGGGCGGAAACCATCGGGTTTCCGCCCGTGTCGGCGTTTTCGGGGCCGCATGACCTGCCCGCCTGCCTGACCCGGCTTGGCGGGCGAGCGGCACCGGGCGGGACCAGGCGGGCTTGTTATGGGTCGGGCGTGTTATGGGTATGGGGTATCAGGACAGCATGAACGCGATCACCAGGTCGTTTACCGGGCGCAAGCGGATCCGCAAGAGCTTCGGGCGCATCCCCGAGGTCGCTGAGATGCCCAACCTGATCGATGTGCAGCGCTCCAGCTACGAGGGGTTCCTGCAGATGACGACCCCGCCTGACAACCGGACCAATACCGGGTTGCAGGAGGTTTTCAAATCGGTCTTCCCGATCGATGATTTCGCCGGCCGCGGGCGGTTGGAGTTCGTTCATTACGAGCTCGAGGAGCCGAAATACGACGTCGAGGAGTGCATCCAGCGCGGGCTGAACTTTGCCGCCCCGCTGAAGGTGATCCTGCGGCTGATCGTGTGGGACCTCGACGAGGATACCGGCGCGCGGTCGATCCGCGACATCAAGGAGCAGCCGGTCTACATGGGCGACATGCCGCTCATGACCGATAACGGCACCTTCATCATCAACGGCACCGAGCGCGTCATCGTCAGCCAGATGCACCGCAGCCCGGGCGTGTTCTTCGACCACGACAAGGGCAAGACCCACAGCAGCGGCAAGTATCTGTTCGCCGCGCGGGTCATTCCGTACCGCGGGTCGTGGCTCGATTTCGAGTTCGACAGCAAGGATCTGGTCTATGTGCGCATCGACCGGAAGCGCAAGCTGCCGGCGACGACGCTGCTCTACGCGCTGGACAGCGTGGCGACCGAGGCGTTGCGCGCCGCCCGCGCCGCCCAGGGCGAGAGCGTGGAGATCGGCGAGATCCGCGGCATGGACGCCGAGGAGATCCTGGCGACGTTCTACGGCCAAGTGGTCTTCACCCGCACGCCCAAGGGCTGGGCGCGCCCCTTCGACCCCGAGGCGTTCCGCGGCGTCAAGCTGCTGGAATCGCTGGTCGATGCCGATACCGGCGAGGTGGTGGCCGATTCCGAGACGAAGCTGACGGCGCGCGCCGTGCGCAAGATCGCCGAGACCACCAAGGAAGTGCTGGTCGGCCGCACCGATCTGCTCGGCCGCTTCGTTGCCGTGGATATCGTCAATGAGGAGACCGGCGAGGTCTATGCCGATGCCGGCGAGGAACTCGCCGAGGCACGGCTCGCCGCCCTCGAGGATGCCGGGATCGACCGCCTGCCGACGCTGGCGGTGGACCAGTCCAATGGCCCGTGGATCCGCAACACGCTGGCGGTGGACAAGAACACCAACCGCGAGGACGCGCTGATCGACATCTACCGCGTCATGCGGCCGGGCGAGCCGCCGACGCCGGAGACGGCCGAGGCGCTGTTCCGCGGCCTGTTCTTCGATGCCGACCGCTACGATCTTTCGGCCGTCGGCCGCGTCAAGATGAACATGCGGCTCGGCATGGACGCAGAGGACAGCGTGCGGGTGCTGCGCAAGGAGGACATCCTGCGCACCGTCAAGACCATGTGCGAGTTGAAGGACGGGCGCGGGCAGATCGACGACATCGACAATCTCGGCAACCGCCGGGTGCGCTCGGTGGGCGAGCTGATGGAGAACCAGTACCGCGTTGGCCTGCTGCGCATGGAGCGTGCCATCCGCGAGCGCATGGGCTCGGTCGATATCGACACCGTGATGCCGCACGACCTGATCAACGCCAAGCCCGCGGCGGCCGCGGTGCGCGAGTTCTTCGGCTCGTCGCAGCTCAGCCAGTTCATGGACCAGACCAACCCGCTTTCGGAAGTGACGCATAAGCGCCGCCTCTCCGCACTTGGCCCGGGCGGTCTGACGCGTGAGCGCGCCGGGTTCGAGGTGCGCGACGTGCACCCGACGCATTACGGCCGCATCTGCCCGATCGAGACGCCGGAGGGGCCGAATATCGGCCTGATCAATTCGCTCGCCACCTTCGCCAAGGTGAACAAGTACGGCTTCATCGAGACGCCGTACATGCTGGTCAAGGACGGCGTGGTGCAGAAATCGCCGCGCTACCTCTCGGCGATGGAGGAGGAGAAGCTCGTCGTCGCGCAGGCCGACGCGCCGATGGACGGCGATGGGCGCTTCACGCAGGAGCTGGTCTCGGTGCGCAAGCAGGGCGATTTCCGCCTGGTGCGCCCGGAGGATGTGACGGCGATCGACGTTTCGCCCAAGCAGCTCGTCTCGGTGGCGGCGGCGCTGATTCCGTTCCTCGAGAACGACGACGCCAACCGCGCGCTGATGGGCAGCAACATGCAGCGCCAGGCGGTGCCGCTGATCCGCGCCGACGCGCCGCTGGTGGGCACCGGCATGGAAGCGGCGGTGGCGCGCGATTCGGGGGCGACCATC
>JAGXAV010000197.1 GCA_018971455.1 Rhodospirillales bacterium | reverse complement strand
CAAGGGCAGCCAAAACCTCTCCACGCTCGTCGATCGGGAGCTCAAGCAGCCTGTCATGGTCAACGAGGGCGGCAAGCGTCGGCACATCACCAAAGGTGAGGTGATTGTCAAGCAGGTGGTCAACAAATCGGCCGCCGGTGACCCCCGCAGCATGCAGATGTTGTTGGGTCTGATGCTGAAACTTGTGGGGCCTGCGGAGGCTGGCGCCGGTCAAACCCACACCCTGAGCGAGGATGACCGCCAGACCCTGGACAACGCCCTCGCCCGGATGAGACGCCTGGAGAGCGGGGGCGACGATGGCGAATCCTGACCTCGACCTCTATTGCCAGCTGCTTCGGTGGGATTTCACGGCGTTCGCCGAGCGGTGCTTCCGCCACCTCCATGCGGGCGCCCCCTACCATCCCAACTGGCATATCGAGCTGATCGCGGGCGATCTCGCCGCGGTGATGGCCGGCCAGACACGCCGGCTGATCATCAACGTGCCTCCGCGACACCTCAAATCCATCCTCACCTCGGTGGCACTGGTGGCGTGGTGGCTCGGCCACCACCCGGCGGCCCACCTCATGTGCGTCAGCTATGCGCAGGATCTCGCCGATAAGCTGGCGCGGGACTGCCGATCGGTCATGGAGTCGGCCTGGTATCGGGCAGCGTTCCCTGGCACCAGGCTGTCACCGGCACGCAACGCGGTGGGCGAGTTCACCACCACCAAGGGGGGCTCGCGCTATGCCACGTCGGTGGGCGGTGTGGTGACCGGCCGCGGGGCGGACGCCATTCTCATCGACGATCCGCTGAAGCCCGATGAGGCTGCCTCCGAGGTGCAGCGGAGGCGGGTCAACGAATGGTTCGATGGCACCCTGGTCAGCCGTCTCAATGACAAGCGAACCGGTGCGATTATCGTCATCATGCAGCGCCTGCACGAGGACGATCTGGTCGGTCACCTGACCGGCAGTGGGGAGGTTTGGGGCGTCCGCAAGCTGGCCGCGGTGGCGGTGGAGGATGAGCGCCACGTCATCCGCTCGGCCATGGGGGAGTATGTGCATTGCCGCAAGGCCGGCGAGGCGCTGCATCCCGAGCGCGAGCCGCTGGCCGAGCTGGAGGTGCTGCGCCGGCGCATAAGGGAGGCCAACTTCGCCAGCCAGTATCAGCAGGAGCCGACGCCGCTGGGGGGTGGCATCATTAAGGTGGAGTGGTTCAAGGCCTATGGGCCGGCGGAGCGCCCGGCCACATTCGACCTCATCCTGCAGAGCTGGGACTCGGCCAACAAAGCGACCGAGCTGGCCGATTACAGCGTGTGCACGAGCTGGGGCGTGCTGGGTACCACAATCTACCTGTTGCACGTTCTGCGCGCCCGCCTGGGGTATCCCGACCTCAAGCGCGCGGTGCGTGAGCAGCAAGAGCTCCACCACGCTGATGTCGTCCTCATCGAGGATCGCGCTTCCGGCACGCAGCTGATCCAGGAGTTCCAGGCGGAGGGGTTTCATAATGTCACCGCCTACCAGCCGGCCGGCGACAAGGTGATGCGTATGCATGCGCAGACCGCGCTGATTGAGAACGGGCGGGTTCATCTCCCGCGCGAGGCAGCGTGGCTGGACGGGTATCTGCACGAACTCGCCATGTTCCCGCGCGGCAAGCACGATGACCAGGTCGACTCGACCGCCCAGGCCTTGGACTGGATCAAGGGTCATGCGAGGCAAGAGCCGATCATCACCTATTACGAAAATCTGCATCGTGCCCAAGGGATCCTCCTGCCGCAGATGCCACCGCTGCCGGAGATGCCGCGGCCCCTGCCGCTGTTGCCACCGCTGCCGGCACCGACCTGGGAGTGACGCCGGGTCACCTCGGAGCAGGCCGCCACGGGGCGTCCCCGCCGGCCTCAACCTGTTGAAATACCGCATGTTATTACCGCATGCAGGATCGGCTGGCGGGGGACAGGGGCATCATCCCAAAAGGAGGACACCCAATGTCTGAAGATCGTAAAGCCGAACCCGAGTGGCTGGTCGCCGCCGGAGCCATCGCCGCATTGTCGGGCATCAGCCCGCCAGCGGCCGGCGCCGCCGCCATCACCCTCGGCCTGCACCACCTCTACAAATGGTGGCAGCAGGAGGCACAGGACGATCAGGGCCCGACAAGGCCTGAAAGCCGAAACCTCCACGCAGATACCCTGCGTGGAGTTCGCCCCAACCCGCTGGCCACACCAGATGCAAGAGAGCCTGCTTGGCGGATAAGACGGTCTCTCGACCGCAAATAATGGAGCGGCCGCATGAACCGGTCCGACGCCAGCGGCGCCACACCAATGGGACCAAAGACGAATGCCAAGCGACAAACGCAAACCGGCTACCTCACGACGAGGCCGCCGAGTGCGGCATCAACGAGCTCAAGGGCGAAATCTGCCGAGAGTTCGGCCCGCTTCGTCAGGAGGCGATAAATGACCGGCCCATAAATCATGTCCAGCGCAATGTCAGGGTCGATATCCTTGCGAAACTCCCCCCGTGCCACACCGCGATCCCAAATTTGCCGGACGCCAGCACGACGGCGAGCCAAAAAGCGCTCGCGGAAGGCGTCAGCGAGCATCGGATCTGTCTGCCCGGCAGCAACGAATTGGGCGAAAATTCGACCCTCCTTTCCTCCATAAAATCGAACGACCGCCCGCGCCTGACGCCGAAAATCCTCGCGGCCTGAACCTGTGTCGGGAACGGTGACCTTTCCGGCCATCTCCTCCAAATAAGCGTCGAGCACCACCATCCCCTTGCTCGGCCACCACCGGTAGATTGTCGCTTTTCCGACACCGCTGCGCTCAGCGATCGCCTCAATGGTGATATCCTGCAAGCCCACTTCATACAGCAATTGAATTGCCACGCGCAGGATCGCGCTGCGTCGTGCTTCGCTGCGAGGGCGGCCTCGGCTCCGTGGGGGTGCCGGTAATATGTCCATCACTTGACTCCCATTATAAAATACGGCACGTCTCGTATATCTAAGTGCGTGCGCAGCCGCAGCCGCTGCCTATCCGTAGGGGGGGTGATTGAACGACTCGTCGCACAACTTCGCAAGCTCTTGCCTCATCGTTAACCGCTGCGGTCACGGCGCTTCATGGTTCGTTTGGGTCGCTCGCCGCCTGCGTCAGGACGAGAGTTTTCTCTGGGAGACAGTCGAGTGACACACCCCGTTCTGATCGAAGAACATGCAGGCGTTGCAATTATCACGCTGAATCGCCCCGAGCTGCGCAATGCAATTTCGTCGGAAGAAATGATCTCCGGCATCGAGCAGGCTGTTCGTCGTCTCAACGCGGATCATGCGGTACGCGCCGCGGTTATTACCGGAGCCGGCGCGGGGTTCTCGTCCGGCGGCAATGTCCGCGATATGGCAGCACGCGACGGCTTCAGTCAAATGGACGCTTGGCGCGTGCGCAACGGGTATGAGGACGGCATCCAGAGGATTCCACGCGCCATTACCACTCTGCGCGTGCCACTTATTGCTGCCGTCAACGGTCCTGCGATCGGCGCAGGATTCGATCTTTCGTGCATGGCCGATATCCGGATTGCTAGTACGAAGGCCAAGTTTGGCGCCACCTTTGTCAAGCTTGGCATCATTCCCGGCGACGGTGGCGTTGCGTTTCTCCGTCGTGCGATCGGCGCATCACGTGCGGCGGAAATGATTTTCACAGGTGACCTAATCGATGCCGGGCAGGCGTTAGCCTGGGGCTTGGTTTCACGTGTGGTGGAACCCGAGGAACTCCTCCCAATGGCACGCGATCTCGCTGGCCGGATTGCCGCCAATCCGACCAGCGCCGTGCGCCTGGCGAAGCGCCTTATGCAGACAACCGAGGGAGCCGGGCTGGAGACGATCCTGGAACTGTCGGCCTGCATGCAGTCTCTTGCGCATGGAACGCCGGATCACCGCGAAGCGGTCACCGCATTCGTCGAAAAGCGGCCGCCAGTTTTCCGGCATGAACCGTGACGATCGATATCCAAGGCGCGGTCCGAACCGCAGAGGAGAATGAAATGAGCGGAACGACCGTTGCACAAATGCGGAGCTTCAAGCTGCAGCAATTCGGCCGCCCCCTTTGCGAAGCGGTGGAGCCGTTGCCCGTCCCGAAGGGACGGGAGGTGCTGGTCCGTGTTCGCTGTTGTGGGGTCTGTCATAGCGATATTCACCTTTGGGAGGGGCACTTCGACCTCGGCGGCGGCCAGAGCATGGACCTTTCCAAGGCGCTGAATCTGCCACGAACGCTGGGCCACGAGATCTCTGGAACCGTGATCCAGGCCGGGGCCGAAGCCGACATATCTACGGGTGAACCGGTGCTGGTCTATCCATGGATCGGCTGCGGGCGCTGCGCGCTGTGCCGTTCGGGTAGTGAGCATCTCTGCGCGCGGCCTGAAGCGCTCGGCACGAGCATCGATGGTGGGTTCAGTGACCATGTCCTGGTGCCAGACGCCCGCTACCTGCTGCCGCTCGGCGACCTTCCTGAAGCACTTACCGCGACCTATGCCTGCTCCGGCCTGACCGCCTACTCAGCCGTCCGGAAGGCAATTGGTGCGCTCAACGGCGGCAAGCTGCTTATCGTCGGAGCGGGTGGTGTGGGTCTTGCTGCGATCCGAATTGCCAGTAACGCCTTTGGGGTGTCGCCCATTGTCGCCGAGATCAATCGCGATCGATGGGATCTTGCCCGGCAGGCCGGCGCTGTCGAGACGATCGACCCCACCGACGCCGATCAACGTCGGCGGCTGATGCGCCAGACCGAGGGCGGCGTCGGCGCCGCCATTGACTTTGTTGGCTCGCAGTCAACAGTAGAATTCAGCCTCTCTCTGCTGCGCAAGGCAGCCACGCTGTTCATCGTCGGCCTTTTCGGTGGATCGACCTCCTTGCAGCTGCCCCTCATCCCACTCAAGGGAATCCACATCGCCGGATCCTATGTCGGCAGTCTCGCGGAGCTCAAAGAGCTTCTCCAGATCGCACGGGACGGAAAACTTGGGGCGATGCCGATTACTGAGCGTCCCCTGAGCGACGCCCAGGCGGCGCTCGATGAGCTCCGGTCAGGGCGGGTCGCCGG
>JAGXAV010000196.1 GCA_018971455.1 Rhodospirillales bacterium | reverse complement strand
AGCCGGAGCGGGCGATCTCCTCCAGCAGCGCCACCTTCCCCGGGCCGATGCGCGCGCCGCAGGCGAGGTCGAGCCGCAGGCTGACGCGGTGGCCGGCCCGCGGGGCGGACGCGGATTTCGAGGGTGTCACGGCCATGGCCCAGCCAATCACGCCTTGGCACGGGGATCAACGCCATGATTGCCAATCGCGCCGTCCCGGCGCGAAACTCGGATTGCCAAGCGCTCCCTCCCGGCGCGAAACTCGGGCCATGACCAGCATCACCCGCTCCTCCGTCTGTCCGCATGACTGCCCCTCCACCTGCGCGCTGGAGGTCGAGGTGATCGACGGCGCGCGCATCGGCGCGGTGCGCGGCGCGGCGGCTAACAGCTACACGGACGGGGTGATCTGCGCGAAGGTCTCGCGCTATGCCGAGCGCATTCACCACCCCGGACGGGTGACCCAGCCCCTGCTGCGCACCGGCCCGCGCGGCAGCGGCCAGTTCCGCGAAATCACCTGGGAGGAGGCGCTCGACCGCGTCGCCGGCAATTTCACCGAGGTCGCGGCGCGGCACGGCAGCGAGGCCGTCTGGCCCTACTACTTCGCCGGCACCATGGGCCTGGTGCAGCGCGACGGCATCCACCGGCTGCGCCACGCCATGCGCTACTCGCGCCAGAACACCTCCATCTGCTCGATGATCTGCCAGGCCGGCTGGAAGGCCGGCGCCGGCATCTTCACCGGCCCCGACCCGCGCGAGATGCAGCATGCCGACCTCATCATCGTCTGGGGCGGCAACCCGGTGAACACCCAGGTCAACGTGATGACCCATATCAGCAAGGCCCGCAAACAGCGCGGCGCCAGGCTGGTGGTGGTCGATCCCTACCGCACCGGCACCGCGCAGGCGGCCGACATGCACATCGCCCTGCGTCCCGGCACGGACGGGGCGCTGGCCTGTGCCGTGATGCACGTCGCCTTCCGCGACGGCTATGCCGACCGCGCCTACATGGCCGAGTTCGCCGACACGCCGGCGGCGCTGGAGGCGCATCTGGCGAGCCGCGGGCCGGACTGGGCGAGCGCCATCACCGGGCTGCCCGTCGCGCAGATCGAGGCTTTCGCGAAACTCTACTGCGCCACCGAGCGCGCCTTCATCCGCGTCGGCTACGGCTTCTCGCGGATGCGCAACGGCGCCTCGAACCTGCACGCGGTCAGCTGCCTGCCGACGGTGACGGGCAAGTGGCGCCACGAGGGCGCCGGCGCCTTCTGGAACAACCGCAGCATCTATCACTGGGACAAGACGCTCATCGAGGGCCTCGATGTCTGCGACCCCTCGATCCGCCTGATGGACATGAGCCGCATCGGCGCCGTGCTGACCGGCGACCGCCGCGAGCTGGGCGACGGGCCGCAGGTGCATTCGCTGCTGATCCAGAACGTCAACCCGGTGACGGTGGCGCCGGACAGCAACCGCGTGCTGCGCGGCTTCGCGCGCGAGGACCTGTTCGTCTGCGTGCACGAGCAGTTCATGACCGAGACCGCCCGCATGGCCGACGTGGTGCTGCCGGCGACGATGTTCATGGAGCATGACGACATCTACGAGGCCGGTGGCCACAGCCACATCCAGATCGGCGCCAAGCTGATCGAGCCGCCCGGCACCTGCCGCTCCAACCACGAGGTGCTGCAGGCCCTGGCCCATCGCCTCGGCGCGCGCCACCCCGGCTTCGACATGACGGCGATGGAGATCATCGACGCCACGCTCAAGGCCTCGGGCTGGCCGGACGCCGCCACCGTGCTGGAGCGCCGCTGGATCGACGCGCAGCCCAGCTTCGCCGACAGCCATTTCCTCAACGGCTTCGGCCACCCGGACCGGAAATTCCACTTCACCGCCGACTGGGCGGCGATCGGTCCGCACCATCACGCCATGCCGGCACTGCCCGACCACATGGCGATCATCGACGAGAGCACCGCCGAGCGGCCGTTCCGCCTGGTCGCCGCCCCGGCGCGGCAATTCCTCAACACCAGCTTCACCGAGCTTGCCTCCTCGCGCAAACGCGAAGGCCGCCCGACCGCGCTGATCCACCCGGACGACGCCGCCCGCCTCGGCGTCGTCGAGGGCGGGCGGGTGCGGCTGGGCAACGCGCAGGGCGAGGTCATCGTCCACGCCAGGATGTTCGACGGATTGCAGCCCGGCGTGGTGGTGGTGGAGAGCATCTGGCCGCATGCCGATTTCGAGGGCGGCATCGGCATCAACGCCCTGGTCAGCGACGATCCGGCCCCGCCGGTGGGCGGCGCCGTGTTCCACGACACCGCCGTGTGGGTGCGCGCCGTCGCGGCCGAAATGCCGATGGCGGCGGAGTAGCCGCCGCCACCGGAGATCGGCGAGGCCTTACTTCACGAGCTTCCAGGCGCCGCCCTCGAGGCGGACGACGACGCGCGAGCGATCATCCACGCCATAACGGTCGCCGGGATGGAAGGTGTAGACCGCGTGCGTGCCCACCAGATCCTTGGTGTTGATCAGCGCGGTGTGCAGCGCGTCGCGATAGGCCTGGGTGCCCGGCTTGGCGCCGCCCGGCGCCGCCACCTTCACGGCGTTGGCCACCAGCAGCATCGCGTCATAGGCATAGGCCGGGAAGGCATCGACCGTGGGCTGCTTGTTGGCCTGCAGGTAGAGCGCCTTGAAATGCAGCGCCACCGCCTTGATCGGGTTGCTGTCGGGCAGCTGCTCGGCCACCACCACCGGCCCGGTCGGCGCCTCCAGCCCGTCCACCGCCTTGCCGCCGACGCGCACGAACTCCGAGTTGATGATCGAGTGCGTCGCATAGACATGGCCGTGATAGCCATGCTCGTACAGTGCCAGATGTGGCAGCGCGCCGGGCGAGCCGGAGCCGCCCTCGAACACCGCGTCGGGGTGGGCTGCCATGATCTTGAGGATCTGCGGCGTCACCGAGGTGTCGGCGCGCGCATAGCGCTCGTTCATGATCACCTTGATGCCGGCCGGCGTCACCACCTGCAGCAGCGACTTGTAGACGAGGTCGCCCCAGCCGTCATTGTAGCCGATATAGCCGATCGTCTTCACGCCGGCGGCCTTCATGCGCACCAGGTCGGCCGAGATCATCAGCGGCACCGGCTGCGGCACGGTGATCTCCCAGGCGCCCTTGTCGCCCGGCACATAGGCGTTGCCGGTGATGATCATCGGCACATGGGCGGCGGCGGCCACGCCGTACATGGCGAGCGAGCCCGGCGTGCCGGCGGTCCCCACCAGCACATCGACGTGATCCTCCTCGATCAGCTTCTTGGCCGCCCGCGCGGCGACCGCCGGGTCGGAGGCGTCATCGATCTGGATGGTCGTGATCTTCTGCCCGGCAACCTCGGTGCCGCCGGCCTCCCAGGCCGCGAGACCCTTGGCGTAGGGCACGCCGATCGAGGCGATCGGGCCGGAGAGCGAGGTGACGAAGCCCACCTTGACCTGCGCCTGCGCCGCGCCCGAGGCCAGGATGGCCGCGCTGGCCAGCGCGGCCAGCTTCCATTGTTGCATGTTGATCCCTCTCGTTATGTGCCTCGGGTACGGCCCGCCGCCCCACCGGACAGCCATCGAACGGTGCTTCACGCCGCTTGTCCAGCGTCTTCGCGCCCGGTCACGCCCAGGCCGCCGGCGCCGATCCCAGCGCCGAGGCGCCGCGCGACCAGCCCATCGCGGCCCCCGCCACGCGAAGCGGCGGGCGCAGCCGGCGCGCCGGGCCCCATGCGGTGTCCTCCACCTCCGGCGCGAGATCACCCGCGCTCTCCGGCGCGAAGGCGGCAAGCGGGGCGGGGCGGCCGGCCTCGGCGAGCAGCCAGGCGGTGCGCGCCAGCGACAGCCGCGCCGCGGTGCCGTGGCCATGGGCCCGCCGCCGCGCCAGGCCGGCGATGGCGGTGGCCGCCATCAGATAGCCGGTGGCATGATCGAGCGCCTGCACCGGCAGCGGGGTCGGCGGCGCGTCGGGCCGCGCCGCCTCGGCCAGGCCGGTGCTCATCTGCACCAGGCTGTCGAAGCCGCGCCGCCCGGTCCATGGCCCGCTCCAGCCATAGGCGCACAGGCAGACATCGACGAGGCCGGGCGCCAGCGCCCGCCGCGCCGCAGCACCAAAGCCCAGCCCGTCCAGCGCGCCCGGGCGGTAGCCGTTGAGGAACACGTCGGCCCCGGCGAGCAGCGTCTCGAAAATCCGCCGCCCTTCGGGACTATGGAGGTCGAGCCGGGCGCAGCTCTTGCCCAGCGTCACCTCCGGCGCCAGT
Organism: Rhodospirillales bacterium; assembly: GCA_018971455.1. Taxonomy (GTDB): domain Bacteria; phylum Pseudomonadota; class Alphaproteobacteria; order Acetobacterales; family Acetobacteraceae; genus REEB85. Next base: position 815 of record JAGXAV010000196.1, on the reverse strand, counting down.
CCCGGCTCCTGCCAGTCCGGCGGGTCGATGCGCAGCACCTCGGCGCCGAAGCCGGCGAGGAAGCGGCTGGCGACCGGCCCGGCCAGAACGCGGGTGAGGTCGAGCACGCGGATGCCGGCCAGCGGGCGGGCGGGGTCGAGCGGCCGGAGATCGGCGCGGCCGGGCAGGATGCGCTGATGGATCAGCGGCTCGGCGGCGATCGCCAGGCCCTGCGGATGGGCCGCCCATTCGGCCGGGCCGCGCAGGGCCGCCGCACAGCCGCCGCTCTCCACCACCGCCGCCTCCAGCGCCTGCGCCCCCCAGCGCGCGACGGCGCCACCCACCGCCTCGCGCGAGGCCGCGCAGCCCAGCACGCGCAGGGAAGCGGCGCGGTGATGCGGCGCATTGGTGTGCAGGCGGATCCAGCCATCGGCGGCGCGATAATCGCCGATCACCGGGTCCAGCGGATCCGGCGGCGCCCAGCCCTGAGGGCGCAGCGAGGCGGCGAACCAGAAGCTGGCCAGCCGCCGGTCGACGGCCACCCCGTCGGCGCCGGCCAGCTCGCCGAGCGCGAGGCCGGCCGTGGCGACGCTGGCGGCGGCCAGATCGCTCGTCGCATACTGCGAGGCGAGGCCGCCCGCGCCGCTGAATTCGAGCCGGTCGAGCGCCGCCGGATCGCCGCCCAGCGCCGCCCAGCACTGCGCCGTGATGCTGCGTGCAAGCTCCGTCATCGCCCACCCCCTTCTATGCCGGCACCGCTGCGGCGCGGCACCAGTCTGGACCGCGGCGGGCGGGCCGCAAAGCCGCCGGCTTGCGCGAAGCCGGGCGGGCGGGCA
>JAGXAV010000195.1 GCA_018971455.1 Rhodospirillales bacterium | reverse complement strand
CACGCTGCGCTGGAGCGACGCCGATTTCGGCTGGGTGGGGGCCTGGCACCTGCGCTGGCAGGGGCGCGAGAGTGCCTGGGGCGTGCGCGGCGTGTCGTTCGATGCCGCCTATCGCAACGCCGTGCGCGGCGCGCTCGGCGTGCTGTCCGGGCATGGCGCGGGCGGCGGCTGAGGCGTTTCCTGCCGGGTGGAGGCCGGCACGCGGCGCGGCCCCACGTCGGACACATCGCTGACAACGTCGAAATCAAACTCACCCATGACGGGCCTCCTTGCTGTGAGGCCGCAGCGCCGTGGCGGGTGATCGGGGAGCCGGCAGGGGCCGGAAACGCGAAAGCCGCCCTGGCGAGGCGGCTTCGGTGAACTGCAAACGGGACGCAGGAACCTAGACCGCCGGAAGATACCAGCGGTACCAAAATCGCGATGCGGGAACGATCTGCGTCATGCGCCGACGTTATCCGCCCCCGCGCCCGGTTGCAACCCCAGCGCCTCCTCCATCGCCCGGCGCATCAGGTATTTCTGCATCTTGCCCGTCACCGTCATCGGAAACTCCGCGACGAAGCGGATGTGGCGAGGCACCTTGTAATGGGCGATCTGGTCGCGGCAGAAGGCGCGCACCGTCTCCTCGTCAAGGCTGGCCCCCTCACGCAGCTTGATCCAGGCGCAGATCTCCTCGCCGAACCGCGCGTCTGTCACGCCGAACACCTGCACGTCCGCGATGGCGGGATGGCGGTAGAGAAACTCCTCGATCTCGCGCGGATAGACGTTCTCGCCGCCGCGGATCACCATGTCCTTGATGCGCCCGACAATGGCGCAATAGCCCGCCTCATCGATGGTGGCGAGGTCGCCGGTGTGCATCCAGCCGGCGGCGTCGATCACCTGCGCGGTGCGCTCGGCGTCGCCCCAGTAGCCGAGCATCACCGAATAGCCGCGCGTGCAGAGCTCACCCGGCGTGCCGGCCGGCACCACCCTGCCCTCGCCGTCCACGATCTTGGATTCCAGGTGCGGATGGATGCGCCCAACAGTGGCCACCCGCCGTTCGATGGCATCGTCCAGCGTGGTCTGGAAGCTCACCGGGCTGGTCTCGGTCATGCCGTAGGCGATGGTGATGTCGCGCAGGTGCATGAGCTCCATGGCCCGGCGCATCACCTCGATCGGGCAGGGCGAGCCGGCCATGATGCCGGTGCGCAGGCTGGAGATGTCGAACTCGGCGAAGCGCGGATGATCCATCTGGGCGATGAACATGGTCGGCACGCCGTAGAGGGCCGTGCAGCGCTCGGCGGCAACGGTCTGCAGCGTTGCCAATGGATCGAAGCCCTCGCCGGGAAACACCATCGCCGAGCCGTGGGTGAGGCAGCCGAGCACGCCCATCACCATGCCGAAGCAATGATAGAGCGGCACCGGAATGCACAGCCGGTCCTCCTCCGTCAGACGCATGGTTCGTCCGACGAACAGGCCGTTGTTGAGGATGTTGTGGTGGGTGAGTGTCGCGCCCTTGGGCGAGCCCGTGGTGCCGGAGGTGAACTGGATGTTGATCGGATCATCGAATTGCAGCTGCCCCGCCAGTTCGGCCAGGTGAGCGCGGCTTTCGGCGGTAGCGCGCCCGGCCACCTCCTCGAAGGCGAGCGCGCCCTGCAAGCTGCTCCCGCCGATCTGGATCACCAGCTCAAGCGCCGGCAGGCGCGCCGCGCGCAGCGGCCCGGCGCTGGCATCGGCCAGTTCGGGCGCCAGCGTCATCAGCATGCCCGCATAGTCACTGGTCTTGAACGCCGTCGCCGTCACCAGCGCGCGGCAGCCGACCTTGGTCAGCGCGTATTCCAACTCGGCCAGGCGGTAGGCCGGATTGATGTTGACCAGCACCAGGCCCGCCCGCGCGGTGGCGAATTGCGTCAGCACCCATTCGGCGCGGTTCGGAGACCAGATGCCGACCCGGTCGCCCGGCGCCAGGCCGAGGGCCAGCAATCCCGCCGCCAGCGCGTCGGCGCGCGCGGCAAGCTCCGCCCAGCTCCAGGCGACACCCTGGCCGCGGGCGATCAAGGCCGGGCGATCGCCCCAGCGCGCCACCGCCCGGTCGAGATGCTGGCCGATCGTCTCGCCCAGCAACGCGGTGTCGGACACTCCGCTGACATAGCTCATTGCTGCCGTCGGCATTGGACGCTCCCTGTTGGCGGTGGCGCGTCCGGGGACGCGCGCCTGCCGAAGTACGCTGGCATGACCGGCGATCAAGGTCTAGCGTGGCGGTGTCGCAAGGAGGGTTGCATGAGCGAATTCGTCGGCCAGATGCTGGGGCAGCTTGCCCAGCTTCTTGGCGTCGCCCAGGGGGCGGCCGGCGGCGGGCTGACCACATTGCTGGCGCAGCTGGAGAATGCCGGGCTTGGCGAGCGCGTGCGCTCCTGGATCGGCCATGGCGAGAACCTGCCGGTCACCGAGGAGGAACTGGCCCGCGCCTTCACGCCGGAGCAGTTGCAGGCCTGGGCGAAGGAAGCCGGCACGACGCCGGAGGCGCTGCTGAAGGTGCTCGTCGAGGCGTTGCCGCGGGCGGTGGACCACGCCACCCCGCACGGCACGCTGGGCGAGCCGCGCGACTGAGCGGCCGCGCGTGATTTTGCCCGCGCGGTGCGCTCGGTCTAGGGTTGCCCGGCCCGGTGGGGATCGACGCATGCGCCATTCGCCCGCTCATCGCCTCGCCGATCGGATCCGTCATGGCGTCGCCCACGGCGTCGTATTGGCGGCTCTGCTGGCCGGCATCGCGCCGGCGCGCGCGGCCGACCTCACCATCGCATTGTCCGCAGCGCCCTCATCGGCCGATCCGTACTACCACGATGTCGGCCCGAACAACGCCCTCGCCGCCATGGTTTTCGGGGCGCTGGTGCGCACCGGCCCAAGGCTGCATCCGCATCCCGACCTGGCCACCGCCTGGTCGGTGCCGGACGACCATAGCTGGAAGTTCACGCTCGATCCCAAGGCGGTGTTCCAGGATGGCGCTCCGTTCACCGCGAACGACGTCGTCTTCAGCCTGTGCCGGGCACGCACCGGCGTCGGGCCCACCAAATCCTTCACCAACATTCCCAAGGCGCTGACCAGCGTCGATATCCCCGATGCGCACAGCATCATCCTGCACACCCGCGCGCCGGAGCCGGTGCTGCTGATGCAGCTGGCCGGCTTCTCCATCGTCTCCGCCCACAGCGCCGGCGCGGTCAGCTTCAGCGCGCAGGAGAATTGCGGCGTTGCCGCCATGCCCGACAGCGCCGCCTTCGACCATGGCCCCATGGCCAACGGCACCGGCCCATACAGGCTGCTGCGCTTCACCAACAACGACGCCATCCGCCTTGCCGCAAATCCGCGCTATGACGGGCCCAGACCGCATTGGAGCCATGTCACGCTGCGCCCGATCAGCGCGGCCGGCGCGCGGCTGGCCGGGCTGCTTTCGGGCGATTTCGACCTGATCGAAAATCCGCAGGCGCAGGATCTGCCGGTGCTCAGGCGGCATGGCGGATTTGCCTGGACCATCACCCCATCGAACCGGATCATCTTTCTGCAACCCGATATCGGCCGCTCGCCCTCGCCGCTGGCGCGCGGGCCGAACGGCGCCAACCCTCTGGCCGATCCGCGCGTGCGGGAGGCGATCTCGCTGGCGATCGACCGCAAGGCCATCACGTCGCGCCTGATGGAAGGGCTCGGCGTGCCGGCCGACCAATTCCTCCCGCCCGGATTGTTCGGCGCCCTGCCCCACCCGCCGCCGCGCCCCTACGACCCCGTGCTGGCCAGGAAGCTGCTGGGTGAGGCCGGGCTTGCCACCGGCATCTCGCTGACCCTGTCCGCACCGCGTGGCCGCTATATCGACGACGCCGAAATTGCCCAGGCCATCGCCCAGTACCTCACCCGCATCGGCATCCACACCATTGTCGATGCGATGACGCCGACGATGTTCTTTCCCCACCGCACCAAGCGGGATTTCAGCCTTTCGCTCGGGGGCTGGGGCTACGGCACCGGCGAGGCCTCCGATCTGCTGCGCCACTTCGTCGTCAGCCCGATGCCGGCGCGCGGCCTGGGCGGGTCCGATTACGGCGCCTACCACAGCGCCGCCTTCGACAGCGCGTTCCTCCAGGCGATCACTACGATGAATGACGGCGCACGCGAGAAATTGCTGGAACAGGCCACGTCGATCGCGCTCGCCGACAACGCCCTCATTCCCCTGCACTGGGAAACCAGCGTCTGGGCCTACAAGGATCGCTACACCTTCATCGGACGGATGGACCAGCGCACCGATCCGGACAATCTGTCATTGAAGGCGCCATGACCGACCTTCGCCCCCTTTTCGCCGCCGCCGGCGCCAACGATCTTCCCTGCGAGGATGCGGCCTGGCCGGGCCGGCCGATGGTGCTGCGCAGCGCCAGGCCGCGCATCTGCACGCCGGACACGCCGGTACTGTTCGTCCATCACGGCATGGGCCGCAACGGCGACGATTATCGCGACTACTGGCTGGACCTCGTCGACGAGGCCGATCTCGTCGTCATCGCGCCGGAGTTTCCGGCGGCGGGCTTTCCGGGCTCGGCCTGGTACAATTTCGGCAACCGCACGAATGCCGAAGGCGGGCCCAACCCGCCGGCCGTGTGGACCTACTTGTTGCCCGGCCGGCTCTTCGCGGCGCTGCGCGGCCAGGGCCTCACGCGCCGCACGCGCTACGGCTTGTTCGGCCATTCGGCCGGCGGGCAGTATGTCCATCGGCTGCTGTCGCTCGGGCTGCGCGAGGCGGTTGCCGCCGCCGTGACCGCCAATGCCGGAACCTACGCCCTGCCCGATCCGGCAATCCCCTTCCCGTACGGTCTGGGCGAGACGGGCCTCGGCGAGGCGGAATTGCGCGCGCTGCTCGCCTTTCCGATGACGATCATGGCCGGCACCGCGGATGTCGACGCCACCACGCCGAACTTCCCGCGAGAGCCCGCGGCCATGGCGCAGGGGGGCACCCGGCATGCCCGAGCGCATCGCTATTTCAAGGCGGCCACCGCGCAGGCGGCGCGGCTCGGCCAGCCCTGTGCCTGGCGTCTCATCGACGTGCCGGACGTCGCCCACGATGGCGCGCGAATGTCGGCCGCC
>JAGXAV010000194.1 GCA_018971455.1 Rhodospirillales bacterium | reverse complement strand
GCCCTGCAGGCCGAACGGGGCGACGCGCCGGCGCGAGGCGACGATCACCGCCGTCATCGGCTCGCAAAAGCGGATGCGGCGGCGCGACCCGTTGCCGCCATGGTGCCGCCCGGCCCCGCCCGAGCCGCGCCGGATGGCAAATTCCTCCAGCCGCACCGGATAGCGCAGCTCCAGCACCTCGGGGTCGGTCATGCGGGTGTTGGTCATGTGCGTCTGCACCGCGTCGGTTCCGTCGAAATCCGCGCCGGCGCCGGTGCCGCCGCAGATCGTCTCGTAATATTGCCGCGTGGCGTCGCCGAACAGGAAATTGTTCATCGTCGCCTGCGCGCAGGCGATCACGCCCAGCGCCCCGAACAGCGCGTTGCAGGTGGCCTGGGAGACCTCCGTGTTGCCGGCGACCACCGCCGCGCCGGGGGCCGGCGAGAGGAAGGTGCCCTCGGGGATGACGATGCGGATCGGCTTGAGGCAGCCATCATTGAGCGGGATGTCCACGCCCACCAGGCAACGAAACACATACAGCACGGCGGCGCGCGTTACCGCCGGCGGCGCGTTGAAATTGTCGGCCCGCTGCGCCCCGGTGCCGGTGAAATCGACCACCGCGCTGCGCGAGGCGTGATCGACGGCGACGCGCACATGCAGCGGCGAGCCGTCATCCATGGTGTAGGCGAAGGCGCCGTCGCCGATGCGCGCGAGCACGCGGCGCACACTCTCCTCGGCGTTGTCCATGACGTGGCGCATGTAGGCGCGCACGACCTCCCAGCCATGGGTCCGCACCACCGCCTGCAATTCCTGCACGCCCTTTTCGTTGGCGGCGATCTGCGCCTTGATGTCGGCGATGTTGACGTCCGGGCTGCGCGCCGGATAGCGGGCGCCCATCAGCACCGCGCGCAAGGCGGCTTCGCGGAAGACGCCCTGCTCGACGAGCAGGAAATCGTCGATGACGACGCCCTCCTCCTCCAGCGTGCGCGAGGCGGGCGGCGTGGAACCCGGGGTGATGCCGCCGATATCGGCATGGTGGCCGCGGCTGCCGACGAAAAAGCGGATGCTCCGGCCCTCCGGGTCGAAGACCGGGGTAATCACCGTCACGTCGGGCAGATGGGTGCCGCCATTATAGGGATTGTTCAGCGCCACCACATCGCCCGGGCGCAAGGTCGCGGCACGATTGCGCAGCACCGTGCGCACGCTCTCGCCCATCGCGCCAAGATGCACCGGCACGTGCGGCGCATTGGCCACCAGGGCGCCCTCGCCGTCGAAGATGGCGCAGCTGAAATCCAGCCGCTCCTTGATATTGACGCTCATCGACGTGTTCTGCAGCACGGCGCCGGTCTGTTCGGCGACGTTCATGAACAGATTGTTGAACAGTTCGAGCAGCACCGGGTCGGCGCGCTCGGTCCCGGCGGCGACGCGGGCGGCGCGCTTCGTGGTGCGGGTGAGCAGCATGTGATCGAGCGCGGTCACCTCGGCGGTCCAGCCCGGCTCGACCACGGTCGTCGCATTGGCCTCGCGGATCAGCGCGGGGCCGGCAATGCGGTCGCCCGCACACAGTTCGGTGCGCTCGAAAACCGGGGTCGCATGGGCGGCGCCGTCGCTCCACATCGGCACCGTGTCGATCGGCGCCGGCGCCCCTTCCTTGCGGGCGGCGATGGCATGCTCGCGGACCGCCTCGCCCGATGCCGTAGCCTCCACGCCCACCGCCTCCGCCATCAGCGCGCGGTCCGGCGTGGCAAAGCCGAAGCGGGCCCGGTGGGCGGCGGTGAAATCGGCAACCATGGTGTCGTGGTCGGCGAAATCGACGATCAGGGCGGCCTCGGTGCCGACGTAGCGCAGATGCATCATGCGCCGCGCGCCCAGGCGGTCGGGCTCGGCGCCCTGCGCGCGCAGCGCCGCCATGGCCTCGCCGGCGAGCCGCTCGGCCAGCGCCGCCAGCCCGGGCAGTTCCGCCGGGGTGAAGGCCACCTCCACCGCCTGCTCGCGCAGCACGCTCTGATCGGCCAGCCCCATGCCATAGGCCGAGAGCACGCCGGCGAAGGGGTGGATGAAAACCGTCTCCATGCCGAGCTCGTCGGCCACCAGGCAGGCATGCTGCCCCCCCGCGCCGCCGAAGCAGGCAAGCGCGAACCGCGTCGCGTCATGCCCCTTGGCCACCGAGACCTGCTTGATGGCGTTGGCCATGTTGGCGACGGCGATGCGCAGATAGCCCTCGGCGATGTCGCGCGGATCGCGCCGCGCGCCGGTGGCGATGGCAATCTCGTCGGCGAGGGCGGCGAATTTCGCGACGACCACCTCGCCGTCGAGCGGTGCGGTGCCATCGGGGCCGAAGATCGCCGGGAAATGCGCGGGCTGGATCTTGCCCACGCAGACATTGGCGTCCGTCACGGTCAGGGCGCCGCCGCGCCGATAACAGGCGGGGCCGGGGTTGGCGCCGGCGGAATCCGGGCCGACCTGGAAGCGCGCGCCGTCGAAATGCAGGATCGAGCCGCCGCCGGCGGCCACCGTGTTGATCGCCATCATCGGCGCGCGCATGCGCACGCCGGCCACCTCGGTCTCGAAGGCGCGCTCGAACCGGCCGGCATAGAGCGCCACATCGGTCGAGGTGCCGCCCATGTCGAAGCCGATGATGGCGTCGAGCCCGGCCATCGCCGCGGTGCGCGCCGCACCGACGATGCCGCCGGCGGGGCCGGAGAGAATGGCATCCTTGCCCTGGAAGGCCCGCGCCTCGGCGAGCCCGCCATTGGACTGCATGAAATAGAGCTTGACCCCGTCAAGCTCGCTGGCCACCTGATCGACGTAGCGGCGCAGCACCGGCGAGAGATAGGCATCCACCACCGTTGTATCGCCGCGCGGCACCAGGCGCAGCAGCGGACTGACCGCGTGGCTCGCCGAGATCTGGGCGAAGCCGGCCGCGCGCGCCAGGGCGGCGAGGCGCTGCTCATGGGCGGGATATTTCCAGGCATGCATCAGCACGATGGCGACGGCGGCGATGCCCTTCCGGCGGGCCTGGGCGAAGGCCGCCCGCGCCGCCGCCTCGTCGAGCGCCTCGATCTCGGCGCCGTGGACATCGACGCGCCCGCCGATTTCGACGACCTCCTCGTAGAGCAGGCTGGGCAAATGGATATCCAGGTCGAACAGGCGCGGGCGGGCCTGGTTGCCGATGCGCAGGATGTCCGCGAAACCCCGGCCGACGACCAGCAGGGTTCGCTCGCCACGCCGCTCGAGCAGGGCGTTGGTGGCGACCGTGGTGCCCATCTTGACGGATTCGATCAGCCCGGCCGGGATCGGCGCCTCCGGGGCGATCCCGAGCACGCCGCGGATGCCGGCGAGCGCGGCGTCGCGGTAGCGGCCGGGATTCTCGCTCAGCAGCTTGTGGGTGGACAGGCCGCCCGCCGGATCGCGCGCCACGATGTCGGTGAAGGTGCCGCCGCGGTCGATCCAGAACTGCCATCGGGATGGAAGGGGCAAGTGGGCTCTCCTGTCGGGGGCGCGATATAGAGGCGAGGCCCGTGGCACGCGCAAGCCCCGCCGGCGGCTCCGGCGCGGACCGGCGATGAAGCATTTTGCCGGGGCTCGGCGGCCCATGATAGAGCCTGTCAGGCAGCAGGAACGGACCGCGCGCAGTGTGGGGCAAGATCATCGGTGGCATGGCCGGCTTCGCCATGGGCGGCCCGCTGGGCGCCATGGTGGGGGCGGCGCTCGGCCATGCGGCCGAGACCGGCACGCCGCAGATGGTGCGCTTCACCGCCCCCCGCCTCGCCGCCCTGCTCGGCCAGCGCGAGCAGCTCTTTGCCGTCGGCGTGGTGGTGCTGGCCGCCAAACTCGCAAAATGCGACGGGCCGGTGGCGCGGGTGGAGATCGACGCCTTCAAGCGCAGCTTCCGCATCCCGCCCGAGGCGGTGCGCGACATCGGCCGGCTGTTCGACAATGCGCGCGACAGCAGCGAGGGGTTCGAGGGCTATGCTGAGCAGATCGGCGAGGCCTTCGCCGATAATCGCGGCATGCTGGAGGATGTGCTGGCGGCGCTGTTCGTCATCGCGCGCGCCGATGGCCCGGTGAACCGCGCGGAGGAAACCTTCCTGATGGCGGTCTGCCGCGCCTTCGGGCTCGGCCTGGATGCCTGGGAGCGGGCCCAGGACCCGCGCGCCCGGCGGCCGCAGAGCGGCGACGACGACACCGATCCCTACGAGGTGCTGGGCGTGCCGCGCAGCGCGTCCCACGCGACGGTGCGCGCCGCCTGGCGGCAGCTGATGCGCGAGAACCACCCCGACAGCCTGGCCAGCCGTGGCGTGCCGGCCGAGTTCATCGCCCGCGCCGGCGAGAAGGTCGCGCGCATCAACGCCGCCTGGGACCGGGTGAAGCGGGAACGCGGCTTGTGACACTGGCCATCCGTGAGTGGCCGAGCCCGAACCAGGATGCCCGGGGTTCGGCGCCGGACATGATCGTCATCCACTATACCGGCATGCGCACGGGGCGCGCCGCGCTGGAGCGGCTGCGCGACCCGCAATCGCGGGTCTCGGCGCATTACGTGGTCGAGGAGGGCGGCGAGGTCTGGCGGCTGGTGGCCGAGGAGCGGCGGGCCTGGCACGCGGGAGAATCGTTCTGGCGCGGGCGAAGCGGGCTCAACGACCGCTCGATCGGCATCGAGATCGTCAATGGCGGGCATGAGTTCGGCCCGCCGGATTATCCCGTGTTGCAGCTTTCCGTGGTGTGCGACCTGTGCCTGGACATCCTCTCGCGCCACCGCATCGCCGCCCGCGACATCGTCGGCCACAGCGACATCGCGCCGGACCGCAAGGAGGACCCCGGCGAGCGCTTCGACTGGGCGGGGCTGGCGCGCAACGGCGTCGGCCTGTGGCCGGAGGGCGTGCCCGATCTCGGCACCATCGGCATCGTGCGCGACGCGGCGGCGCTTCGCGACGTGCGGGCGGCGCTGGCGACGATCGGCTACCGCGTGGCGCCGGAAGGGGCGCTGGATCCGGCGCTCGCCGCCGTGCTGCGCGCCTTCCAGCGGCACTGGCGGCCGGAGGCGGTGACCGGCCAGGCCGATGCCGGCACGCTGGCCCGGCTGCTGGCGGTGGCGCGCATGGTTGACGGCGGGGGCTGACTGGGCGCATCAGGCCCGGGCCAGACGGCCGGACGGCCGCTGCCG
>JAGXAV010000193.1 GCA_018971455.1 Rhodospirillales bacterium | reverse complement strand
GGCAGGCCGCCAGCCCCGCGCCGCGCGTGGCGGGCACGGTTCCGGAGACGATGGTCTGCGCGCCATAGAGCGTCTGCGCCGCTGCCGGCGCAGCGGGCAGCGCGAGCAGCAGGGCGATCATCGGGCCGTGATGCCGGGCCATGGGCGTTGCTCCCTCATGCCGGAATGCCGGTCTCGCGGGCCGGTGCCGCCGGCGGGTCAGTCGGGCTCGTAGATCATCTTGCGCGTCATGCCGCCATCGATGACGAATTCGGCGCCGGTGATGAAACCACTCTCCGGGCCGATCAGGAAAGCCGCCATCGATGCGATGTCGGCCGGCGTGCCGACCCGCCCGGCCGGGTGCTGGGCATGGTCGATCGGGCGCAGCGCCGCGCCATTCGTGTCGATCCAGCCCGGGCTGATGCAGTTGACGCGGATCTCCGGCCCGAGGCTGACCGACAGCGCATGGGTAAGCGCCACCAGCCCGCCCTTGCTGGCGGCATAGGCCTCGGTGTCGGCCTCCGACATGCGCGCCCGGGTGGAGGCGATGGTGACGATGGCGCCCTTCGCCGCGCGCAGCAGCGGTGTGGCGGCGCGGGCGAGCAGGAATGTGCTGGTGAGGTTGGTGGCCAGGACCCGGTTCCATTCGGCCAGGCCGAGCGCTGTGACCGGCTTGCGGATCATGATGCCGGCATTGCAGATCAGCGCATCGAGGCGGCCCTCGTCGGCCGCGATGCCGGCGACCAGCGTGGCGACCGCCGCCTCGTCGGCGATATCGGCCACGACGTGGCGGCCGAGCGGCGGCGCCGGCCGGAGATCGGCGCCCACCACGTGCCACCCGCGCTCGTGCAGATCGGCCGCGATGGCGGCGCCGATGCCGCCGGCCGCGCCGGTGACCAGGGCCACCCGGCGGGCGCTCACTGCAGCGCGCCCATCACGTGGCCGATCCACGCATCGAGGGCGGCGGGGTCGATCCAGCGCAGCACCGCGACCAGCTCGTGTGCCGGGTCGATCCAGGTGACGTTGCCGCCCGCGCCGATGGCGAAGAAGCTCTCGGCACTGGCCGATGGCTGGTAGGCGCGCCCGGTATTGAGCCACCAGAACAGGCCGTACTGTGCATTGATCGGGCAGGGCGCGACCGATTGCCGCACCCAGGATTCGGGAAGGATCCGCCGCCCGCCCCATATACCGCCGCGCAGCATCATCAGGCCGATGCGCGCCTGGTCTTCGGCGTGGATGAACACGCCGCCGCCCCAGTGGCCGCCACCGGAGACCGACTGGACCGCCTGCCCGCCGATCTCGACGAACGAGTTGGCGTAGCCCTCCCAGCACCAATCCGCCGAAGCGCCGAGCGGGGCCATCACGCGCTCGGCGAACACGGCCGGCAGCGCGCGGCCGAAACGCCGCAGCAGCGCAAGGCTGAGCCGGTTCACGCGCACGTCGTTGTATTCCCAGTAGCTGCCCGGCGCCTGGAGCGGCCGCGCGGTGCCCTTGGCGTGGCCCGGCTGTCCGCGGAACTCGGAGGCGAGCGTGCGGTCGCGGTCGATCATGTCCGATGTGCCGAACAGCGCGCCTTCCCATTCGCTGGTCTGCTGGAGCATGTGCCGCCAGGTGATCGGGGCGTTGTGCGGCGGGTCGAACCCGCCATCGTGAACGCTTTGCCCGATCGGGGCGTCGATGTCCGCGATCAGCCCGTCCGCGACTGCGAGGCCGGCGAGGATGGAGAGGTAGCTCTTGGCGACGCTGAACGTCATGTCCACCTGCCGCGTATCGCCCCAGGAGGCGACGAGGCGGCCATGGCGCAGCAGCATCCCGTTCGGCGGGCCGCGCGGGGCGGTGCGGCCGATGATTTTGTTGTCCGGGGGCGGTTCGAAATTGCCGGCCTCGAGCTGGGCGCGGATGTCGCGCCGCCACGGCGTCTCGTGGCTCTGGGCGAAGGCGATGGCGGCGTCGAGGCGGGCGGCATCAAATCCCGCCTCCGTCGCGGAGCGGCGCAGCCACGTGCCACCATCGGCAGGCGGCACATAGGCGGGATCGGTCATGCGGGGGGATCCGTCGCTGTCCAGGCCCCCATCATGCCGGGCCTCGACAGCGACGCAAGGGTGGGGCGGTTTCAGAAACCCAGGACGAAATCCGACGCGATGGTGAAGGCACCCCGGTCCCGGCCGCCATTGAACGGTTTCACGTTGTTCAGCGCCGTGTCGTAGCGGAGTTCCGGGCGGATCAGCAGGCCGCTGACCGGCGCCGGCAGGGCCGGCTTGTAGGTGACGCCCAGCGTCAGCGCGCCATAGGTGGTGGCCCTGCCGGTGCCATAGGAGGTGTTGGGGTTGCCGAGCTGGGCGTTGACGGCATCGAGATTGCCGGGGAAGGCGCCGACATAGAAACCCTTGCCATCGGCCCAGACCTCGGCGCGCCCGTTCAGCGTCAGCGTGTCGTTCAGCGCGTACTGGGCATATTGCGCCACCCCGCCGCCATCGGCCTTGAAGAAATCATCGCGGATGTAGTTCAGCTCGGTGGTCAGGGTCAGCTTGTCGCTGGCCTTGTAGGTGATCACGATGTCGTTGTAATAGCGCATGTAATTATTGGCGTTCGGCACGACGGTGCTGGGATTTTCCGGGCCGATATGCGCCAGGGCCAGGATGGTCAGATTGCCGCCCAGCAGCGTGAAATTCGCGCCGACGATGCCGGCCGGGGCCGAGTTGTTGTCGCCGCTGCCGAAGCTGGTGTTCACGCCCGTATCGAGGCCGAGATACAGATCGACGACCGGGGAGGCGTGCACCACGGCCAACCCGCCGGTGTGCTTCAGCGGCAGACCGAAATTGAAAATGTACGAGTGCGAGTAGAACGGGTTGGTCGATGGATCGATCGTCTCATAGCCGAGAGGCGTGGGAAACTGGCCGATCTTGAGGTCGATGCCGCCGGGGGTGAGCACCGGCATGTGCAGGGTGACGTTGGCCTCGACGATGTCGAGCTGGTAGCGCGTCGATATCGAGCGGTCGAGCTCGCCGAGGAAGTGGGTGTAGCGGGCATCCGAGCCGTACAGGCCCTGCAACTTGAAACCGACATCCCAGCCGGTCTGCTTCGGATCGATCTGGCGCTGCATGGTGAACAGCGCCTGGTTCAGCGTCGCCTGGTTGGCGTGGTCGGTGAAGAGCTGGCCGAAATTGGTCTTGGGATCGGCGAGGTTGAAGGTCACCCCGCCCTCGAACTGGGCGGAGAGCTTGATGCCGCTCATCCAGGAGCCGGCCGGCGGGCTGTCGGCCCGGGCCGGAGCGGCGAGACAGGCCGCCAGTCCGAAGGCCGCGGTGGCCGGAGCGAGGGAGCGCAGGGTCTGGCGTGTCATCATCGTTCTGGTTGAATCCCATGATTGGCGGGGCCACCGCCGGCCGGTCTGGACCGAGCGGTCTGTATTCGGCCCTTCAAGGATCATGCCAGCCGGGAAATGTGATGGAATCGGCGGCAGTCGAAGCGATATCGTCGCAGAATAACCTAAAATTCGGGCATATGGCGCAAATCAGATCATCGCATTGCCGCTCGAAGCCGAATTGCCCCTATGAGGCAGGCCGAAAAAGCAAAACCCGCGGCCGTTGCCGGCCGCGGGTCGCTCAGCACGAATGATGAGACGGATCAGACCGAGTAGTACATCTCGAACTCGACCGGATGCGGCGTGTGTTCGAACTTGTACACCTCGTTCCACTTCAGCTCGATATAGCTCTCGATCTGGTCCTTGCCGAAGACGTCGCCGGCGAGCAGGTAGGCGTGATCCGCCTCCAGCGCGCCGATCGCCTCGCGCAGGCTGCCGCACACCGTGGGGATGCCCTTCAGCTCTTCCGGCGGCAGGTCGTAGAGGTCCTTGTCCATCGGGTCGCCCGGATGGATCTTGTTCTTGATGCCGTCCAGACCCGCCATCAGGATCGCCGAGTAGGCGAGGTAGGGGTTGGCGGACGGATCGGGGAAGCGGACCTCGACGCGCTTGGCCTTCGGGCTGGTGGTGTAGGGAATGCGGCAGGAGGCCGAGCGGTTGCGGGCCGAATAGGCCAGCAGCACCGGCGCCTCGAAGCCCGGGATCAGACGCTTGTAGCTGTTGGTGGACGGGTTGGTGAAGGCGTTCAGCGACTTGGCGTGCTTGATGACGCCGCCGATGAAGTAGAGGCACATCTCCGACAGATCGGCATATCCGTTGCCGGCGAAGAGCGGCTTGCCGGCCTTCCAGATCGACATGTGGGTGTGCATGCCGGTGCCGTTATCGCCATAGATCGGCTTGGGCATGAAGGTCGCCGTCTTGCCGTAGCTGTGGGCGACGTTGTGGATGCAGTATTTGTAGATCTGCATGTGGTCGGCGAGCTTGGTCAGCGTGTTGAAGCGGAAACCGAGCTCATGCTGGGACTGCGCCACCTCGTGGTGGTGCTTCTCGATGGTCAGGCCCATCTCGCCCATGGTCGAGAGCATTTCGGCGCGCAGGTCGCTGTCGCCATCGACCGGCGGCACGGGGAAGTAGCCGCCCTTGATGCCCGGACGGTGGCCCATATTGCCTTCCGGATAATCCTTCATCGAGGATTGCGGGCCCTCGACGCTGTCGATCTGGTACATGCCGTAATTGCCGCCCGTGCCGAAGCGGACGCTGTCGAAGATGAAGAACTCCGCCTCGGCGCCGACCATCACCGTGTCACCGATGCCGGTGGACTTGGCATAGGCCTCGGCCTTCTTGGCCGTGCCGCGCGGGTCGCGCGTGTAGGCCTGGCCGGTCGAGGGTTCGACGATGTCGCAGAAGATGATCATGCTGGGCTTGGCGGCGAACGGATCCATCACCGCCGTCTCGGGGTCGGGCATCAGGATCATGTCGCTCTCGTTGATCGCCTTCCAGCCGGCGATCGAGGAGCCGTCGAACATGATGCCGTCGCGGAACGCATCCTCGTCCATCGTCGAGACGTGCTGGGCGGTGTGCTGCCACTTGCCGCGCGGGTCGGTGAAACGCAGATCGACATACTCGACCGCGTTTTCCTTCATCAGGTCGAGCACCTTCTGGACGCCGCTCTTGCCGGCGGCCGGTGCGGAACTGGCCTTCTTCGCCATACTTCGGTTTCCCTCGTCGCTAATCGCCGCCGGATCCCCCGGCGGGCTGGGTTGAGCATTCCGCCAGTCCCCCGGCGGTCTGGGGTCTCAGTATTCAGATGGCATCCTGGCCGCGTTCGCCGGTGCGGATGCGCACCACCTCCTCGATGGAGCTCACGAAAATCTTGCCGTCGCC
>JAGXAV010000192.1 GCA_018971455.1 Rhodospirillales bacterium | reverse complement strand
TGGTCGCCGAGACCGGTGGCACCTCCCAGCGCGCCGGGCTGGTGGCGGTGCTGGTGGTGATCGGCCTGGTGTTCCTTGCCGGCGGGGTGGTGGCCCTGCTGCCGGCGGCGGCGCTGTCCGGGGTGCTGGTGTTCATCGCCCTGCGCATCCTGCGCATCGGTGAGATGCGAGCGATCGCGCTGGCCGCCGACGGTGAGATCTGGCTGGTGGCCGCCAGCGCCGCGCTGGTCGTGGCCTTGCCGATCGAACTCGGGGTGGCGCTGAGCATCGTGCTGTCGCTGATGCACAGCCTCTTCATGCTGACGCGCCCGCCATGCAGCGAATTGTCGCGCCTGCCCGGCACCACCATCTGGTGGGACGAGCCGGGCGAGCGCGTGGCGGGGGTGAAGGTGCTGGCGGTCGCCGCTCCGGTGGTGTTCGCCAATGCCGGGCATATCCAGCGGCAGCTGCGCCTGGCCGTGGCGCGGCCGGCCGGTCGGCCCGGGCCGGCGGCTCCAGCCCTTCTGGTGATCGAGGCGAGCGGCGCCACGCTCATCGACTATACCGGCGCGCGCATGCTGATCCGCCTGGTCGCGACGCTGCGCGCCGCCGGCACCGATATTGCCATCGCCCGGCTGGGGGCGGATCATGCCCAGGCGGCGGCGTCGCGCAGCGGGCTGCTGGCCGCCCTCGGTGCCGATCACCTCTTCCATTCGGTGGAGGAAGCGGTCCATACCTTGGCGCCCAAGCCTTAACCCCAGACAACCATGGATCCAACCATGCCGGACTTCATGCCAGCGGATCATGCGGTTGAGCGGGACGATCCGGCCCGGGCCGAGCTGCTCGCGCAGGCCGATGCGGCGATCCGCCAGCGCCTGGACGGGGACGCCACGGCGGCCTGCGCATTCCTGCGCCATTTCGCCTCGGGGCTGGCCACCCAGGCGCTGATCGCCCGCTCGGCCGAGGAACTTGCTGGAGCGGTGCTGTCGCTGTGGAGCTTCGCGCAGGGCCGCGAGCCCGGCCGCGCCACGCTGCGGGTGTTCAATCCGCGCAGCGGGGCCGGCGGCTGGCGCAGCCCCCATGCGGTGATCGAGATCGTCAATGACGACATGCCGTTCCTGGTGGAATCGGCGCTTGGCGTGTTGCAGACCTTCGAGCAGCCGGTGCAGGCGCTGGTGCACCCTGTGGTGGCGGTGGCGCGGGATGCGACGGGCCGGCTGCTCGGCCTCGATGCGGCCGGACGGTCCGAATCGATGATGCAGATCGCCTTCGGGCCGCAGGCCGATGAGGGCGTGCTCGCCGCCATCGCCGCCAGCCTGACCGCCGCCATGGCCGATGTCCGCGCCACCGTGAGCGATTTCGAGGCGATGTGCGCAAGGCTCGCCGCCATCGCGGCGGAACTGCCCGACAGCGCCGAGCGCAGCTTTCTCGACTGGATGGTGCGCGACAATTTCGTCCTGCTCGGCACGCGCAGCATCGATGCCTCCGGCACTCCGGTCGCGCCGGATGAGGCGCTGGGCCTGCTGCGCGACCCGGCCGTGCAGGTCTTCGAGGCCGCGCGCGGCTCCGAGCTGTGGCGCCAGACCTGCGAGGCCGCACTGGGGCGGTTCGACCGGCTGGCGGTCGCCAAGGCCGACATGCGCAGCCGCGTGCACCGCCCGACGCTGTGCGACGTCGTCGTCGTCAAGCGGCTGGACGGCGATGGCGCGGTGATCGGCCTGCATCTGCTGCTCGGCCTGTTCGCCGCCGATGCCTACAACCGCAACCCGCGCAGCATTCCGATGCTGCGCGACAAGGTGCAGGACATCCTCGACCAGGCCGGCGTCGATGCCGGCGGGCATGATGGCCGCGCGCTGCGCCACATTCTGGATACCTGGCCGCGCGACGACCTCTTCCAGGGCAGCAGCGGAGAAATCCTCGCCGCCGCGCGGCGCGTGCTGCGGTTGCAGGTGCGCCCGGAGCTGGCGCTGTTCCTGCGCCAGGATCTGTTCGGCCAGCATCTCTCCGCGGTGGTCTTCGTGCCGCGTGACCGCTTCGACACCGCCTTGCGCCATCACCTGGCCGACATGCTGACCCGCGCCACCAAGGGCCGGCTGGCCGGATACGCCATCGCCATGGCCGACGGACCGCTGGCCCGGGCGCAGTATCTCATCGCTGCCGATCCGGCACTGGCGCGCGCCATCGACGTGGCGGCGCTGGAGGCGGCGATGGCGCAGGCCGCGCGCAGCTTCCGTGAACGCCTGGCCGAGGCGCTGGCGGGCGAGCAGGGCGAGGCCCAGGCCGCGGCCACCCTGGCGGAGTGGGGTGACGCCTTCCCCGACGATTATTCCGCGCGCATGCCGGCGGCCATGGCGGTGCAGGACATCGCCCGGGCCGCCGCCGCCCGCGACCAGCGCCGCCTCTGCCTCGATCTGCTGCGCCAGCCCGGCGCGGCCGACCGCCGGCTGACACTGAAGCTGTTCCACGCCGACGAGCCGGTCCCGCTATCGGACATCGTGCCGTTGATCGAGACGCTCGGCCTGCGCGTGATCGAGGAGGTGCCGCACAAGCTCACCCCGCGCGGCGGCGTGGTGGTGCTGCAGACGCTGACGCTGGAGACCGCCGATGGCGCGGCCCTGGACATCGCCGCGCGAGGGGCCGATCTGCGCCTGGCCATCGAGGCCGTGTGGGACGGCCGGGCGGAGGCCGATGGCTTCAACCGGCTGATCCTGCGCGCCGGCCTGTCCTGGCGCGAGGCATGGCTGCTGCGGGCGATGTTCAAATGGTGCCGCCAGATCGGCGCGCCGTTCAGCCAGAGCGCCGTGGTGGATGCCCTGGCCAACCATGCCGCGGCCGCGCGCGTGCTGGTCGAACTGTTCCATACCCGCCTCGACCCCGCGCGCCCGCGTGACGAGGCAGACGAGGCGGCGCTCGCGGCGCAATGGAGCGGCCTGCTCGACACGGTGGCAAGCCCCGACGAGGACCGTATCCTGCGCCGCCTGCGGGTGCTGCTGGACGCCGTTCTGCGCACCAATTTCTATGCCGTCGAGACGCCGGTGATCGCGCTCAAGATCGACAGCGCGGTGGCCGGTGAGATGCCGCTGCCGCGCCCGCTGGTGGAGATATGGATGCATGGCGCCCGCATGGAGGGCTGCCATCTGCGCGGCGGGCGGGTGGCGCGCGGCGGCATCCGCTGGTCGGACCGGCGGGATGATTTCCGCACGGAGATCCTTGGCCTGATGAAGGCGCAGATGGTCAAGAACGTCGTCATCGTGCCGGTCGGCGCGAAGGGCGGCTTCGTCCTCAAGCGCCCGCCCGCGGCCACCGGCGAGGCGGCGCGCGACCGCGAGGCCTTCGCCGCCGAAGGCATTGCCTGCTACCGGCTGCTGATCAACGGGATGCTCGACGTCACCGACAATCTGCGCGAGGGGCGCGTGGTGCCGCCGCCGGCCGTGATCCGGCGCGATGACGACGACCCTTATCTGGTGGTGGCCGCCGACAAGGGCACGGCGACGTTCAGCGACACGGCCAACGGCATTGCCGTCGAGCGCGGATTCTGGCTCGGCGATGCCTTCGCCTCGGGCGGCTCGGTGGGCTACGACCACAAGGTGATGGGCATCACCGCGCGGGGCGCCTGGGTGAACATCGCCTGGCATTTTCGCGAACTCGGCCACGACATTCACCGCGAGGATTTCACCTGCGCCGGCGTCGGCGACATGTCGGGCGACGTGTTCGGCAACGGGCTGCTGATCAGCCCGCACACGCGCCTGCTGGCGGCGTTCGACCATCGCCACATCTTCCTCGATCCCGCGCCCGATCCGGCGGCGAGCCATGCCGAGCGGGCGCGGCTTTTCGCGCTGCCGCGCAGTGCGTGGTCCGATTACCGCGCCGAGCTGATCAGCCCGGGCGGCGGCGTGTTCTCGCGCCAGGCCAAGACCATCCCGCTCTCGGCGCCGGCGGCGGCGATGCTCGATCTCGCGCCCGGCGCCCACGAACCGGCGGAGGTGATGCGCGCCATCCTGCGCATGCGCGTCGATCTGCTCTATTTCGGCGGCATCGGCACCTACGTGAAGGCCGCCACGGAATCGCAGGCCGATGCCGGCGACCGTGCCAACGACGCCATCCGCGTCGATGCCGCAAGCCTGCGCGCGCGGGTGGTGGGGGAGGGGGCCAACCTCGCCGTCACCCAGGCCGGCCGGATCGAGGCGGCGCTTGCCGGCATCCGGCTGAACACCGACGCGCTCGACAACTCGGCAGGCGTCTCGACCTCCGACCACGAGGTCAACATCAAGATCCTGCTCGCCGACGCCACGGAATCCGGCCGTCTTTCGGCACGCCAGCGCGTCGAGCTGCTGGAATCGATGACCGACGAGGTGGCCGAGTTGGTGCTGCGCGACAACCACCAGCAATCCCAGGCGATCTCGCTGGACGCGCTGGGCGGAGCGGCCGATCTGCCGGCGCAGAACGCGCTGATGGGGTTGCTGGAGGCGGCCCATATCCTCGACCGCGCGGTTGCCGGCCTGCCCGATCCGATGGCCATGGCGGCCCGCGCGGCTGCCGGCCAGGCGCTGACGCGGCCTGAGCTCTGCACCCTTATGGCGCATGCCAAGTTGCATCTCTCCGCCGTGCTCGACATCGCGCCGCTGGTCGATGATCCGGCGCTGGCCGATCTGCTGGTCGGCTATTTCCCGCGCCCCCTGCGCGAGGGGTTTGGCGCCGAGATCGCCCGCCATCGCCTGCGTCGCGAGCTGACCGGCACCGCCGTCACCAACGAGATGCTCAACCGGCTGGGCGCCGCGGCGCTCGGGCGGCTTGGGGCGGAGGCGGGGGCCGATCTCGTGGACGTGGCGCGCGCGGCGCTGGTCGCCCGCGCGGCGTTCGACCTGCCTGCCATCTGGGCCGCCACCGAACGGCTGGGCGAGGCGGTGCCGGTTGCCGCACGTTTGGCGGTGTTGCTGAGCGCGCGGCGGCTTCACGAGGCGACGACGCGCGCGCTGCTCGCCAGTCCGGCGGAGGGCAGCCTCGCCGAGGCGGCAGGGGCGCTGCGGCCCGGCCTGATGTCGCTGTCCGCGGCGGCGCAGCGCGCGGCCGCGGCGAGCCCGGGCGCACGCGGCCTGGTGGCGCAGGGCGTGCCGGTGGAGCTCGCCAGCTTCGCCGCGGCCCTGCCCGATCTGCTGGCCGCGCCGATTGTCGTGCGCATCGCCGCGGCCGCCGGCCATGTGCCCGTCGAGGTGGCGGGTGCGGCATGGGCGGGCGCGGGCGAGGCCTTCGCCATCGATCCGCTGCGCGCCGTGCT
>JAGXAV010000191.1 GCA_018971455.1 Rhodospirillales bacterium | reverse complement strand
AGGGATGGCGCAGATTGCCGCATAGCCCCTGCGGCGCGGGCGGATTGAGCTTCGGCCCGCCCAGGCTGTGCAGCCAGCTCAGATAGAAGGCCAGCATCTCCTGCATGGCGTAGTCACGGTCCGGGCCGCCGATGCGGGCGAGCCAGGCCCGCGGCAGGTATGACAGGCGGTTCAGCACGCCGCGCACCGACCGGCCATCGAGCTGGCCGGTGTCGAAGCGCAGCAGGATGTCGGCGCCCTTGGCGCCCACCCGGTGGCGCCAGCCGCGCACCCAGGCAAGGTCGAGCCCGGTCAGCACCGTGGGCGACAAACCGCGCTGGCGCAGCGCGTCCGCCGCCCACAATGCCGACACGTCGGCCTCGTCACAGAGAACGAGGATCATCGGCGCCGCTCAGCCGCCCGGCTTTTTCGCCGTCGGCTCGCCGGCCAGCGCCCCGCGGCTGAGATCCGGGCGCTGCTGGGCGGTAATGAAGTGATGCAGCGAGGCGACCGCCTGCTCGAGGGCGGCCATGCGCTGCTCGACCGGCAGGCCGGGGTTGGTGACCGGACCGCCCTCGGCGATGCCCTTGGGGTCGTTCTCGAAGATCACCTTTTCAGGATGCTCGAGCTTGCCGAACTCCTTGTGTTCGAATTTTTCGGGTTTTTCCTTATGTTCGAACTTCTCCGGCTTCTCCTTGTGCTCCCATTTCTCGGGCTTTTCCTTGTGCTCGACCTTCTCCGGTTTTTCCTTGTGCTCGAATTTCTCAGGCTTCTCCTTGTGCTCGATCTTCTCGAACTTCTCGTGCTTCTCGATTTTCTCGATCTTGTGGATCTTCTCCGGGGTGAATTTCTCGAGAGTCTCGATCTTCTTGTCGGTGGTTTTGGACGGCGAGTTCGGTTGATCGGACATGGCACCCTCCGCGCTCGGCAGTTTCGGACACGTTCACAATACCGGTCCTGCCGATCATGCCAGCAACACTACTTCCGGCCACGCAAGTGCGCACCGGCCGTTGCAGACAAGTCGGCTGAAACGGTCAAGAAACAGAATAGCTTTCCGTCTCCAATCGCGCAACGACAATGCAAGTTTTATTTGCTCACTTGTTTGCGAGATTCCTGCATACCGTGATCCGGATTCACCACACGGAGTCGTGAACTTTATCTTCTGAAATCTCGATTCCGTGATCGCTCGCGCGCTTTCCGTCGACCACGCAGTCGTGGCGCGCCGCGCCGGAGGCGGGAGTTGAAAGCCGCCGCACCATGCGGGATACCTCGCGCCCATGCCCGGGAGCCGCCGATGACCGCCGAACGCGTCTTGATGGGGCTGTTGCTGGGCGGCGTGGCGGTGGGCTGCGTGCTCGTGCTCTACCCGTTCCTCTCCGCGTTGCTCTGGGCGGGCATCCTCACCTTCACCACCTGGCCGGTCTTCGAGTGGCTGCGCGGGCGCTTGCGGCTCGGCCGGACGGTGGCCGCGGGGGCGATGGTGGTCATCACCGCCATCGTCGTCGTGCTGCCGCTGGCGTTGGCCGCGCCGAGCGGTGCGGACGACGTCGCGCAAATCCAGCGGGCGGTGCAGGACGCGGTGGCGGCCGGGCTGCCGACCGCGCCGGCCTGGCTGTTCAACGTGCCGGCGGTGGGGCCGAGCCTGGGCAAGTTGTGGAACAGCTGGGCGGCCGATCTCTCCGTGATGGGGGCCGCGTTCCGGCCCTATTTCGGCATTGCCGCGCAATTCGGCCTCAACCTGCTGCTCGGCCTGGCCAATGGCGTGCTGCTGTTTCTGCTGGCGCTGTTCGCGGCGTTCTTCTTCTACGCCTCGGGCGACCAGCTGGCGGTGACGCTGCGGCGCATCCTGGTGCGCATCGCCGGGCCGCGGGCGGGCCGCCTGATCGAGGTGACGGGGGCGACCATCCGCGGCGTCGTCTACGGCATTCTGGGCACCGCGGTGGTGCAGGGCATCCTGACCGCCCTCGGGCTCTGGGTGTGCGGTGTGCCGCGCCCAGCCCTGCTCGGCGTGATTGCCGGCGGCCTGTCGGTTCTGCCGATCGGGGCGCCGACGGTGTGGATTCCGGCCTCGCTTTGGCTGATGGCTTCGGGGCGCGTCTTCATCGGCATCGGGCTTTTCGTCTATGGCGTGGTGGCGGTGAGCGGGGCGGATACGGTGATCCGGCCCTATTTCATCTCGCGCGGCGCGCAGCTGCCGTTCCTGCTGACCATGCTGGGCGTGCTCGGCGGCGCCTTCGCCTTCGGGCTGCTCGGCATCTTCGTGGGCCCGGTGCTGCTCGGCGTGGCGTTCGCGCTGGTCGCCGAATGGGCGAATGACGAGGCGCCCTTGCGGCATTGAGCCGATGGCACGCCCTGCGCCCGCGCGGTGTTGCCATGCGGGCGGGGCTGGGCTTTGCTGGAGCACCCCGCCACCCGCCGAGGATGATCGATGCCGCTCCCCGCCCCTTCGCCGCGCGCGCCCCGGCGCCGCCCCGCAAGCGGCGGCTGAGGCGGCATGTTCGCCTACATCGCCGCCCGCCTGCTCCAGGCGATTCCGGTTCTGCTCGCCGTCGGCTTCATCGCCTTTGCGCTCTTCGCCTATGTCGGCGACCCCGTGCAGATCATGCTCGGGCAGGATTTCACCGAGGCGCAGCGCCTCGCGCTCCAGCATTCGCTCGGGCTCGACCAGCCCTTCTTCGTGCAGTACGGCCATTTCATGTGGGCCATGCTGCACGGCAATTTCGGCCTCAGCTATCGCCTGGCCACGCCGGTTGGCGGGCTGATCGCCGCGCGCTTTCCGGCCACCGCCGAGCTGGTGCTGGCATCGGCCATCCTCGCACTCGTGGTCGGCGTGCCGCTGGGCATCTATACCGGCATCCATCGCGAGTCCTGGCTCTCGCGGCTGATCATGGGGTTCTCGCTGATCGGCGTGTCGCTGCCGACGTTCCTGCTCGGCATCCTGCTCATTCTCTTCTTCTCCGTGCTGCTCGGCTGGCTGCCCAGCTTCGGGCGGGGAAGCGTGGTGAATTTCGCCCATTGGAGCACCGGCTTCCTCACGCTCTCGGGGCTGAAATCCCTGATCCTGCCGTCCATCACGCTGGGGCTGTTCCAGATGACGCTGATCATGCGTCTGGTGCGCACGGAAATGCTGGAAGTGCTCCGCAGCGATTACATCAAATTCGCCCGCGCGCGCGGGCTGTCGCAGCGGGCGATCCATTTCGGCCATGCTCTGAAGAACACGTTGGTGCCGGTGATCACCATCGTCGGCCTGCAGATCGGCAGCCTGCTGGCCTTCTCGCTGGTCACCGAAACGGTGTTCCAGTGGCCGGGCATGGGGCTGCTGCTGGTGCAGTCGATCGGGGTGGCCGATATTCCGGTGATGTCGGCCTATCTGATGCTGGTCTCGGTGTTCTTCGTCCTCATCAACCTCATCGTCGATCTGCTCTACTACGCCGTCGATCCGCGCCTGCGCGTTGATCGGCGCGGCCGCGGGGGCAGCCGATGAAGGCCATCGCGCGCGCGCTGGACAGCGATTTCGCCTACAGCTTCCGCCGCTCGCCGGTGGCGGTGTTCTCCGGCCTCATCGTGCTGGTCCTCGGCCTCGGCGCTTTCCTCGCGCCCTGGATCGCGCCGCACAACCCGTTCGACGTCGCCACCTTGAACCTGATGAACAGCTTCATGCCGCCCGTGCCGGCGGCGGACAGCAATGCCTCCTTCCTGCTCGGCACCGACGACCAGGGGCGCGACATCCTGTCGGCCATCATGTTCGGCACCAGGCTGAGCCTGTTCGTGGGGTTTCTGGCTATCATCTTCTCGCTCGCCGTCGGCATCGGCGTGGGGCTTCTGGCCGGTTATGCGGGCGGTGCGACCGATGCGGTGCTGATGCGCGTTGCCGATGTTCAGCTGACCTTCCCCTCGATCCTGATCGCATTGCTGGTCGATGGCGTGGTGCAGGCCCTGCTTCCGCGCCAGTACCACGACCAGTTGAGCCTCTACGTCATCATCTTCGCCATCGGCATCGCGCGCTGGCCGCAATTCGCCCGCACCGTGCGCGGGTCCACGCTGGTCGAGCGGGGGCGCGACTACGTCATGGCGGCGCGAGTCATCGGCATTCCGTCCTGGCGCATCATGCTCAGCCACATCCTGCCCAACGTGCTGGGGCCGATGCTGGTGATCGCGACGCTGAGCCTGGGGCTCGCGATCCTCGACGAGGCGACGCTGTCCTTCCTCGGCGTCGGCCTGCCGCCGACGCAGCCCTCGCTGGGCACGCTCATCCGCATCGGCAATGACTTCCTGTTCTCCGGGGAGTGGTGGGTGACGGTGTTTCCCGGCATCACGCTGGCCTTGATGGTGCTCGCCATCAACCTGCTAGGCGACTGGCTGCGCGACGCGCTCACCCCGAGGCTGCGCTGATGGCGCTGCTCGAGGTCGAGAAGCTGAGCGTCGAATTCCCCTCCCGCCGCGGGACGCTGCGGGCGATCGACGACATCTCGTTTGCCATCGAGGAAGGCGAGATCCTCGGCGTTGTCGGCGAGAGCGGTGCGGGCAAATCGCTGACCGGCGCCGCCATCATCGGCCTGCTCGAGCCGCCGGGGCGGATTGCCGGCGGGCGCATCCTGCTGGACGGCGCGCGCATCGACAATCTCGGCACCGAGGCGATGCGCCGCATCCGCGGGCGGCAGATCGGCGCCATCTTCCAGGACCCGCTGACCACGCTCGATCCGCTCTTCACCATCGGGCGCCAGCTTGTCGAGACCATCCAGACACACCTTCGGCTTTCGGAGCGGGACGCCCGGGCGCGCGCGGTCCGATGGCTCGAGGAAGTCGGCATTCCCGCCGCGCGCGATCGCCTCGGCGCTTATCCGCACGAATTCTCCGGCGGCATGCGCCAGCGCGTGGTCATCGCGCTGGCGCTGTGCGGCGAGCCGCGGCTGGTGATCGCCGACGAGCCGACCACGGCCCTCGACGTCTCGATCCAGGCGCAGATCATCACGCTGCTGCGGCGCCTGGCACGCGAGCACGGCACTTCGGTGATGCTGGTGACGCACGACATGGGGGTGATCGCCGAGACCGCCGATCGGGTGGCGGTGATGTATGCCGGGCGGATCGCCGAAATCGGCCCGGTGCGGGCAGTGGTGCAGCACCCCGCCCACCCCTACACGGAAGGGCTCATGGGCAGCATCCCGAGCCTTACGCAGCGCGTCGAGCGGCTGCGCCAGATCGATGGGGCGATGCCGCGGCTGACCGCGATTCCCCAAGGCTGCGCCTTCAACCCGCGCTGCGCCAGCGTGTTCGACCGGTGCCGCCAGC
>JAGXAV010000190.1 GCA_018971455.1 Rhodospirillales bacterium | reverse complement strand
CGGGCGCATCGTGCGCGCCGATGTGGAAGCGGCCTCCAAGGGCGGAGCGTTCCACGCGCCCGCGGCCGCCGTCGCGCCGCCGGCGGCACGAGCCCCGGCCGCCGCTCCGGTGCTCGCCGCCCCGCACCGCCTGGTGCCGCACAGCACCATGCGCAAGGTGATCGCCCGCCGGCTCAGCGAGGCCAAGGCCAGCATTCCGCATTTCTACGTCTCGATGGATATCGAGCTCGATGCGCTGCTCAAGCTGCGCGGCGAGCTGAACGCCAAGAGCGCCAAGGACGGGCCGGCGGCCTTCAAGCTTTCGGTCAACGATCTCGTCATCAAGGCCGCGGCGATCACGCTGGCGCGCGTGCCGCGGGTGAACGCAAGCTGGACCGACGAGGCGCTGGCGCTCTACGACGACATCGACATCAGCGTCGCCGTGTCGATCCCCGAGGGGCTGATCACGCCGATCATCCGCAAGGCGGACCAGAAGGGCCTCGCGGCCATCAGCAACGAGATGAAGGATCTGGCGGCCCGCGCGAAGGCCGGCAAGCTCAAGCCCGAGGAGTTCCAGGGCGGCGGCTTCTCGATTTCCAACATGGGCATGTATGGCGTTTCGAACTTCGCCGCCATCATCAATCCGCCGCAATCGGCCATCCTCGCGGTGGCCGCGGGGCAGCAGCGGGCGGTGGTCAAGGGCGGCGCGCTGGCGGTCGCCACTGTGATGACCTGCACGCTCAGCGTGGATCACCGCGTCGTCGATGGCGCGCTCGGCGCCGAGTGGCTGGCCGAGTTCAAGCGCATCGTCGAGGATCCGCTGAGCCTGATGCTGTGAGCATCGCGCCCGAGATCGTCTTTCGCGATGCGGTGCCTGGCGATGAGGGGATCGTCGCGCATTTCGTGCGCCGCCTGGCGGAGTACGAGAAGCTGCTGCATGAGGCGGTGGCGACGGAGGCGGATTTCCGCACCGCCCTGTTCGCCACGCCGCCACGGCTTTCGGCGCTGATCGCCGAGCAGGCCGGCGCGCCGATCGGCTTTGCTGTCTGGTACTATGATTTCAGCACCTTCAGCGGCAAGCCCGGCCTGTATCTTGAGGATATCTTCGTCGAGCCGGCCCATCGCGGCCGGGGGATCGGCCGGGAGATCTTCCGCCTGCTGGCCCGGCGCGCCCTGGTCGAGGGCTGCGCGCGGATGAACTGGTCGGTGCTGGACTGGAATGCGCCGTCGATCGCCTTCTACCGCTCGATCGGCGCCGTCGGCATGGATGAATGGACGGTGCAGCGCCTGGAAGGCGCGGCATTGGCGGCGCTGGCCGCTTAGAAGGGAGCCGGATATGGCCGAGCAGAGTTTCGACATCATCGTCGTCGGCGGCGGCCCGGGGGGCTATGTCGCGGCCATTCGCGCAGCCCAGCTCGGCAAGAAGACCGCGCTGGTGGAGCGCGAGAATCTCGGCGGCATCTGCCTCAATTGGGGCTGCATCCCGACCAAGGCGCTGCTGCGCAGCGCCGAGATCAACCATCTTCTGCACAATCTGAAGGAGTACGGCTTCGCCGCCGACAATGTGCGCTTCGACCTCGCCGCCGTGGTCAAGCGCTCGCGCGGCGTCGCCCGGCAGCTCTCCTCCGGGGTGGCCCACCTGCTCAAGAAGAACAAGGTGACGGTGTTCGACGGCAGCGCCAGGCTTGCCGGGCGGGGCACGCTCGCAGTCGAGAAGGACGGCAAGCCGGTTGCCACGCTGAAGGCCGCGCACATCATCCTGGCCACCGGCGCCCGCGCCCGCCAGCTCCCCGGCATCGAGGCCGATGGCAAGCTGATCTGGTCGTACCGCGAGGCGATGGTGCCGGCGGCGATGCCGAAATCCCTGCTGGTCATCGGCTCGGGCGCCATCGGCATCGAGTTCGCCAGCTTCTACCTGAACATGGGTGCGGCCGTCACCGTGGTCGAGGTGATGGAGCGGGTGCTGCCTGTGGAGGATGAGGAGATTTCCGCCTTCGCGCGCAAATCCTTCGAGAAGCAGGGCATGAAGATCATCACCGCCGCCGCGGTGAAGGGCGTGAAGAAGGCCGCTGACAGCGTGACCGTCACCATCGAGGCCGGCGGCAAGAGCCAGGAGATCACCGTCGATCGGGTGATCTCCGCGGTCGGCATCGTCGGCAATGTCGAGGGGCTGGGGCTCGAGGGCACCGGCGTGAAGGTCGACCGGACGCATGTGGTGATCGACGAATGGTGCCGCACCGGGGAGCCGGGCGTCTACGCCATCGGCGATCTCGCAGGCCCCCCCTGGCTCGCCCACAAGGCCAGCCATGAGGGGGTGGTGTGCGTCGAGAAGATCGCGGGCGTGCCCGACGTGCATCCGATCAACTGGAGCAATATTCCGGGCTGCACCTATTGCCGCCCACAGGTCGCCTCCGTCGGGCTCACCGAGGCGCGCGCCAAGGCCGAGGGGCGTACGGTGCGGGTCGGCAAGTTCCCCTTCATCGGCAACGGCAAGGCGATCGCCATGGGCGAGCCGGAAGGCATGGTCAAGACGGTGTTCGACGCCAAGACGGGCGAATTGCTCGGCGCCCACATGATCGGCGCCGAGGTCACCGAGATGATCCAGGGCTACGCCATCGCCCGCACGCTGGAGAGCACCGAGGCCGAGCTGATGCACACGGTCTTCCCGCATCCCACCGTGTCGGAGACGATGCACGAGGCGGTGCTTGACGCCTATGGGCGGGTCATCCACTTCTAGCCGCATGGCTTCCAACCCAATGTCCAGCACCCGCGTTCTCATCGACCACCGCACCGGGGCGCAGCGCTCGGGGCCACGCCATCCCGAGAAGGCGAACCGGCCGGACAATCCGATCCAGCGCAAGCCGGCGTGGATCCGCGTCAAGGCGCCCACCAACCCGATCTATCACGAGACCCATGCGCTGATGCGCGAAAACGGGCTGGTGACGGTGTGCGAGGAGGCGGGCTGCCCGAATATCGGCGAGTGCTGGTCGCAGCGCCACGCCACCATGATGATCATGGGCGACACCTGCACGCGGGCATGCAGCTTCTGCAATGTGCGCACCGGCCAGCCGGAGGCGCTCGACGCCACCGAGCCCGCCCGCGTGGCGGACGCGGTGGCGCGGCTCGCCCTTGCCCATATCGTCATCACCTCGGTCGACCGTGACGATCTGGCCGATGGCGGGGCGGCGCATTTCGCCGCCGTCATCCGCGCCATCCGCGCCGCCGCACCGAGCACCACCATCGAGGTGCTGACGCCCGATTTTCTGCGCAAGCCGGGCGGCATGGAGATCGTCGCCGAGGCGCGGCCGGATGTGTTCAACCACAATCTGGAAACCGTGCCGCGGCTCTACCCGTCGATCCGGCCGGGCGCGCGCTACTACCAGTCCCTGCGCCTGCTCGACGGGGTGAAGCGGCTCGCGCCGGGCATCTTCACCAAATCCGGGCTGATGGTCGGGCTGGGCGAGGAGCGCGCGGAAATCCTTCAGGTGATGGACGATCTGCGGATCGCCGAGGTCGATTTCCTCACCCTCGGCCAGTATCTCCAGCCCAGCGTGAAGCACGCGGCGGTGGCCGAGTTCGTCACGCCGGAGGCGTTTGCCGAGTATGCCGCGCTGGCGCGCGCGCGGGGCTTCCTGCTGGTCTCCGCCAGCCCGCTGACCCGCA
The DNA here is from genome assembly GCA_018971455.1 of Rhodospirillales bacterium. GTDB lineage: Bacteria > Pseudomonadota > Alphaproteobacteria > Acetobacterales > Acetobacteraceae > REEB85. The sequence goes on along the minus strand of JAGXAV010000190.1, from coordinate 1,631 downwards.
GCTCCTACCACGCGGACGCCGATTTCGCCCGGCTGCGGGCGGCCCGCCAGGCCGGCGGCTGAGATGCCCACCCACGCGGAAAGCCGGGTGGTGGCGTATCGGGCGGAGCAGCTTTTCGATCTGGTGGCCGATGTCGGCCGCTATCCGCAATTCCTGCCCTGGTGCGCGGCCGCGCGCATCCGCACCCGCACCACGGAGGAGCTGGTCGCCGACCTGACTATCGGATTCGGGCCGTTCCGCGAGAGCTTCACCAGCCGGGTGGCGCTCGACCGGCCGGCCGGGCTGCGCGTGCGCTACGAGAACGGCCCGTTCAGGTACCTCAACAACCACTGGACCTTCACGCCGGACCCGCGCGGCTGCAAGGTCGATTTCTTCGTCGATTTCGAGTTCCGCAGCCGGCTGTTGCAGAGCGCCATCGGCGTGGTGTTCCACGAGGCGGTGCGGCGCATGGTCAACGCCTTCCTCAAGCGGGCGCGCGAGGTCTATGGACCGCCGCCGGTGCCGGCGGCGGCGCCTGCATCCAGCACGGCCATCGGCGCGTAATGCCGGCAGAGGCTGACCTGGCGAGCCTGCTCGCTGCCGTCGCCAAGGGCGATCGGGCGGCGCTGCGGGCGATCTATCTCAGGCAGTCCACCCGGCTGTTCGGAATTGCCATGGCCATCCTGCGTGACCGCACCCTTGCCGCCGACGTGCTCCAGGATGCCTTCCTCAAGGTGTGGGAGCGGGCGCGCCAGTTCGATGCGGCGCGCGGCAGCGCCGAGGTGTGGCTGGCCTCGATCGTGCGGTACGGGGCGCTCGACATTGCCCGCACCCGCGGCCGGGAGACCCCCTCGGACGACCCCAATCTGGGCGACGCGGCGGTGGATGCTACCGCGCTGGACACGCTCATCGCCTCCGACGAGGGGGCCCGGTTGCGTGCCTGTCTGGAGCGGCTGGACGCGAAGAACCGGGACGGCATCGTGCTCGCCTTCGTGCACGGGCTGTCCCATCCCGAGATCGCCGCCCGCCTGGCCCAGCCGCTCGGCTCGGTGAAGTCCTGGATCCGCCGCGGGCTGCTGAGCCTGCGGGAGTGCCTCTCATGAGCGGAGGCTCGCCGCGCGACCGCGCCTTGCTGCCGGAGGATGCCGCCGGGCGGCAGGCGGTGGCCGGCGAATACGTGCTCGGCACGCTCGATGCGCGCATGGCCGCGCGGGTCGCGCTGGCGATGCAGAGCGATCCGCTGTGGCGCCAGGAGGTCGAGACCTGGCAGGGGCTTCTGGCGCCGCTCGTCGCGTTGACGGAGCCCGAGTCGCCGCCGCCCGACACCTGGGACCGTATCGAGACGCGCATCGCCCCACCCCAGCCGCGCCGCCGGGGGCTCCGGCCCGGGCGCTTCACCTGGCCGTGGCAGGCCTGGGCGATCGGCGCCACGCTGGCGGCCGCGGCCATCGCCGGCATGGTCTATGTGCCGCGTGGCGGGGCGCCCGGGATGATGACGGTGCTGGTGACCGACCGCAACGCGCCGGCGCTGACCGCCGAGGTGCAGAGCAATGGCGCGCTGCGCCTGGCCAGCTATCCGGCGGCGATGGGCCAGCGGCTGGCCGCGCCCTCGGGCCGGCAGCTCGAATTATGGGGGCTGGCGCCGGGCGCCA
>JAGXAV010000189.1 GCA_018971455.1 Rhodospirillales bacterium | reverse complement strand
CGATGGTGGCGTTGCGCGGCAATAGCTGAACCAGCAGCGTGCCGAGGAACATGGCGGCGGCCAGAAGATAGAGGCCGTAGTCGGTGCGCCCGGTCGCCTGCTTGGCAAGCCCAACCACATAGGGCGCAACGTAGCCGCCGAGATTGCCGATCGTTGCCATCAGCGCGAGCCCGCCCGCAGCTGCCGCGCCCGTGAGCAGCCCGCTCGGCAACACCCACAGCACCACGATCGACGCCAACGCGCCACCCAGACCAAGCGACAGGCTCCCGAGCGCCAGTGCTGGCGTTACCGTCAGCATCGCGCCGCCGACCAGCCCCAACGCGCCGACGGCAGCCGAGAGGATGATGTGCCACTTGCGCTCGCGCGTGCGATCGGAGCTGCGGCCGACCGCGATCATCATCACGCACGCCACGGCGAAGGGAATCGAGCTGACGAGCCCGTTGATGAACAGGTCCTTGACGCCAAGGTCCTTCACGATCTGCGGCATCCAGAACGAGATGCCGTAGATGCCGCCGAGCAGCGTGAAATTGGTGACCGCAAGCAGCCACACCTTGCCGCTGAGCAGCGCATCGACCAGCCGATGGCCATGGCCCATGGCGCGATGGGTCGCGTCTTCGGCGGCGAGCGCCGGCACGATGATGTTGCGCTCGGAAGGCGTCAGCCAAGTCGCGTCTTTCGGGCCGTTCGAGAGATAGAAGAAGGTGACGATGCCGCCGATGATCGCGGGCGTGCCTTCCAGCAGGAACAGCCATTGCCATCCGGCAAAGCCGGCGCTACCTGCCATCGTCTTCATGATGAAGCCGGAGAGGGGCGCGCCGATCAGTCCTGCGATGGGAATGCCGATGAAGAATAGCGCGCAGACCTGCGAGCGCAGCTTTCCGGGAAACCAGTAGGTCAGGTACAGCACGATGCCCGGATAGAAGCCGGCTTCCGCAATGCCGAGCAGAAAGCGCAGGGTGAGGAATTGCGTCGGCGTGGTGACAAACATGAAGCATACCGAAATGATGCCCCATACCACGAGAATGCGCGAAATCCAGATCCGCGCGCCGAAGCGCTGCAACAGAAGATTGCTCGGAATTTCGCAGGCCGCATAACCGATAAAAAAGATCCCCGCCCCCAGGCCGAACACCGCGTCCGACAGGCCGATATCCGCGCTCATCTGGAGTTTCGCGAAACCGACATTGACGCGGTCCAGGAACGAAATGATGTAGAGAATGAGCAGGAATGGAATGAGCTTCCAGGCGGCGCGGTTATACGCGGCGGCCTCCTGATCCGAAGCAAAAGATGCCGGCGTGAAAAACTGAGACATCATGAGCCCTCCCTGGGCTTCCCCAATTGTGAAAGGCGTCGTTGCGCCACGCGGGCATTTAGCCTCGCGGAATCTTCCAAATTCAGTTCGCGGCCGGCGTCGGATAGTCGGCGGCATTCAGCACAAAGCCCGGCCTTGACGAGAAATCCATCCGCGGCGGCCCGAACACATCGATCAGCCAGGTGGAGCCTTCGCCAACATCCTGCGTGGTGTGGAGCACGCGCGCCGGGATCACCAGCACCGACGGGCTGGTCTCGTAGTGCGCATGCTCGTCCGGGCGCCAGCGCGTCTTGTCACCCGCCCACGGATAGCGCAGGTGATGCACGAACGCGCCTTCCATGCTGAGAGAGATCTGCTCGAAATCCTCGTGGCTGTGCGGAGAGAGTTTCGTCTCGTCGCGGCGCTTCTGCCAGGGCATGAAGATGTTGACCATCAGATTGGTCGAACGAAACACGCGCATCTTCAGGGGTGACGGATCGGGGCTCTCGGCCTTGCCGAGATCGTAGTGTCGCAGGCGAAAACCGTTGGTCGGATCGGGCCAGGGCTTCAAGTCGGCGACCTCAGGCGCGCCATCGGCATAGGTCGAAGCATTCACCGCCGCCTTCGCCAGATCCTCGGCGCGCTTGGAAAACACGCGCGCCACCATGCCCGCTTTTCTCACTTTGATGCGGCTCTCGCCCGGCGGCACGATGATCAGGCTGTTGCCCTGGCTCTCGACGCGCTCGCCGCCGGCTTCGGCGGTGACTTCAGTGCCCGGCGGCAGCAACACCATGTGTTCGTCCGGATTGTTGCGCGCGAGCACGGCGCCCTCTTCGGCACGACTGACCACGGTCAGAAAGTTTGCCGCGCGCGTGATCCAGTGGCGCGAGCCATCGGCATCGGTCTGTTGCGGCGGCTCCGCGTAATGCCGGGCGTGGGTCGCAGCGCGCATCGCTTCGCTCATGTGCTGTCCTCCGTGGTGCCGCTGCCTGTTCGATTTAGAGGTTGCCCGCTGTTCGCGAGCGTGATACATTGTTCTGTATATCGATACACTCGTTGACGTCAATACGAATCTTGGAAACGCCGCCAATCGGCGCGCGCAGCCGCCCAGCAACGGGGATTTGTCTTTGAAAACAAAAGCGGAAGTACCGGCGATGCCTGAGGAGCGGCTGGACGGCGGGGTGCGCTCGGTGCAGGTAGCGCTCGATGTCCTGGAGGCGGTCGCCTTCTCCGATGAAGAGCTTGGGGTGACGCAAATTGCCGAGCGACTTCACCTCACCAAGGGCTCCGTGCACCGTCATTTGCTGACGCTCGTTGAGCGCGGCTATCTCGTGCAAAATCCAGCGACGACGCGCTACTCGCGCGGGCCGCGCAGCCGCCTGCTTGCCCACTACGCGCCCAAGGCCGATCTCATTCAGCTTGCTTCAGGGCCGATGCGCGAACTGCGCGATCTGCTCGGCCATTCGGTGGTGCTGTCGGAAATCTCCCCGCGCGGCGCGCTGGTGCTGAGCATGGTCGGCGGCACGGCGGCGATCGAAATCGGCGTGCGGCCCGGCAGCGAATTGCCGTTTCATTCTTCCGCGCAAGGCAAGGTGCTGCTGGCCTTTGCACCGCCCGCCATGCGCGAGCGCGTGCTGTCGCGCGCCTTGCCCTCTTCCACGCCGCAAACGGTGACCGATCGCAAGGCGATCGAGCAGGAACTTGCCCGCGTCGCGAGGGAAGGTTTTGCGACCGCGCCGGAGCAGGCCATGCTCGGCATCAATGCGGTCGCTGCCCCGATCTTCGATGAAAAGGATTTTTGCGCCGGCGCGCTGGCGCTGGTCGGTTCGATCCAGTTCCTGCCCGCCAACATCGATGCCAAGAGCGTTGCGGCGCTGAAGGCTGCGGCGGGACATATCTCTCGGCTGCTCGGGCACGGTCGCATCCGGCAGAAGACTGCGTGATGACAGGCCGCGAAGCGCCTCAAAAAGAGAAGGGAGAGCAGTAATGAGCGGCACTAAGGTGGCGGACAAGGCAGCGGCCAATTCAGCGGCTCGCGAAGCGCGCATCGACAAGATATTGAAGGGCGCAATCGATCCGCACGTCCACAGCGGCCCTTCGATTGCACCGCGCGCCATCGATCATCTCGACCTCGTCCGGCAGCTCTCGGAAGCCGGCTTTGCCGCTGTCGTCACCAAGGACCACGACTATGCCGGCGTTGCCACCGCGCAGCTTATCACCAAACATTATCCAGAGCTGCGCACGAAGATCTTCTCCGGCATCGTGCTCAACAATGTTGTCGGCGGCATCAACCCCTACGCGGTCGAGCACACGGCAGCGATGGGCGGCAAGACCGTGTGGATGCCGACGCTGGCGGCCGAAAACCATCTGCGCTGGGAAAAGAACGCCAGCTTCGCGCACCCGGCCTCGACCTCGAAGATGCGGCACGCGACCGCCGTACCGGTGCTCGATTCCAACAAGAAGGTTCTCGACTCGGTCAAGGAAGTGCTGGATGTGATCGCCAAGAATGACATGCTGCTCGCAAGCGGCCACCTCCATGTCAGCGAGACCTGGGTCATTTTTGAAGAAGCCAAACGCCGCGGCGTCAAGCGGCTGGCTTTTACCCACCCCGAAGAAATCGTCGGTGCCAGCCTGAACGATGTCAAGGGCATCGCTGCGATGGGAGCTTTTGTGGAACATTCGATCTGCATGTTCCTGGAAGGTTCGAAGTTCAAGGTGGCCAACGCCGAAGACCTCCGCCACCAGATCGAAGCGGCAGGCCTCGAGCAAACCGTGATCTGCTCCGATCTGGGCCAGGTCGGCGTATTCTCGCCGCTCGAAGGTTTCCGCCGCGGCGTGGCGCTCTGCATGGACCTTGGCTACAGCGACGACGACATCCACAAGATGGTCGCGACCAATGCGTCAAAAATGATCGGGCTCGACCAAAAGGCAGCCTGACCGCAAATTGCCGGCATACTTGATGTAACCATCGGCGCGCTGCGCCTGAAGACTCCTCTCGTTGGGGGCGCTGCCGAAGATCTGATGGCGCGGCAATGGGCCGCTAACAGGCGTCCCACGTTCTAGACCGATGCGGCAAACATCCCACCGTTCTGGCAGACCCTTGAGTTCATACGATCCACGGTCTGTGAACTTCAGGCCTGCCCCTGCCACCAAGTCGCTGACAACTCTGGATACCAAGACCTCGCCTGGCCGAGATTGCGCCATCACCCGAGCGGCAGCGTGAACAGCAATTCCACCAATGTCGGTGCCTCTCGCCTCGACCTCGTCGGTGTGGAGACCGGCCCGAGCTGGCAAACCGATCTGTTTTGCTGCCGCGCCGAAAGAGATCGCGCATTTGATAGCTCGGGCTGGGCCATCGAAGGTCGCAAGAATGCCGTCGCCAGTTGTCTTGATTAATTTGCCGCGATGCTTCTCGACGGTCTGCCTTGCGAGTTGGTCGTGATTGTCCAGCATGCCGCCAGGGTTGATCGCCTATAGCGCTGGCAAGACGAGTTGAGTCTACAATGTCCGTGAACAGAACAGTCGCCAGAACGCGATCGACATCTAACGACGAATGCTCGCGATGCCCCGTGACAAACTCTTCGATGTCGCCAAGCACCCTTCGACGTCCCCCGACCAAAAGAGATGATCCTCTCCCTCGTATTGATCGTCGCCCTCGTCCACTCGTAGAGCGGAAGATTTTCCGTGCCTGGGGCGCTGTTGGAGGACTGTAAAAAGCGTCACAGCTTTCACGGCCACGTGCGCGTCTTGAATGCGCGGGGTGTCGAACTTTACAAGTTGACGGATTAAGGCCACGCCTCAGCCTGACGGCAGCCTTCCGTAATTTAAGCCAACAAGTGAAGGACCTTCCGATCGCCCTTCATTATTCTCTCGCTATGGATCGCCCCGACTACCGCTAGATCGCGCGCCGCCTGCTTGACCGCCACAACCTCGAACTCGCGCGTGAACCGCCGACTCTCCATGGCCCGCCTCCTGCACCATTAAACGCCTTAGCTCGGTGTTTTC
>JAGXAV010000188.1 GCA_018971455.1 Rhodospirillales bacterium | reverse complement strand
CTCGGCGCCCCGGCGCTGCGCGGCATGACGGATTTCGTCTTCTTCGCCGCCATGCCGTGCCTGTTGTTCGATTCGGTGGCCGGCGCGCCGCCGCTGCACCTGCTGCATGTGGCTGGCAGCTTCCTGGGTGCGGCGGTGCTGCTGTTCGGCCTCGCCGTCCTGGTCGGGCGGTTCGTGCTGCGCGTGCGGCTGGCCAGTGCCGCGATCCTGGCGCTCGACAGCGTGTTCGGCAACACGGTCATGCTCGGCATCCCCATCGTCGATGCCGCCTATGGCGCCGAGGGCGTCGCCAATCTGCTCGCCGTCATCGCCTTTCATTCGGCGGTGCTGCTGCCGCTGGCCACCATCCTGATCGAGGCGGATACAGGCCAGGGGCGGGGGCCCGCGGCGGTGCTGCGCTCCACCGTTGCGGGCGTGCTGCGCAATCCGGTGGTGGTCTCGATCGCGCTGGCGTTTCTGTGGCGGATGACCGGGCTCGCCGTGCCGCTGCCGCTGCACCGCTTCTTCCTGCTGCTCGGCGCGGCCGGACCGCCGCTGGCGCTGTTCTGCCTCGGCGCCTCGCTGCCGCGGCCGAGCCTCGCCCATGCGAGCTGGACCTATCTCGCCGAGATCGGCCTGGGCAGCCTGTTCAAGCTGGTGGCGCTGCCGGCGCTGGCGGGCCAGATCGCCCATCTGGCCGGCGTCTCCGGCGTGCCCTTCGCCGTGGTGGTGCTGGCCGCCGCCCTGCCGACCGGCGCCAACGCCTTTCTGCTGGCCCGCAGTTTCGCCACCCTCGCCGAGGCGTCGGCGAGCACCGTGGTCGTCACCACGCTGCTGTCGATCTTCACCCTCTCGACGCTGCTGGCCTGGCTGCACTGACGCCGCCGCCCGGCGCAATCGGCCAGCGTCAGCCGCGCCCCAACATCAGGCGGGCGAGCGTGTCGAACTCGGCCACCGAGAGCGTCTCCGCGCGGCGTTCCGGGGCGATGCCGGCGGCGGCGAGCAGCGCCACGCCGCCGAGCGGCTTCAGCGCGCCGCGCAGCATCTTGCGGCGCTGGCCGAAGGCCGCGGCGGTCAGCCGCTCCATCGCTGCGAACAGCGCCGGCGGCGGCTGCGCGGCATGCGGCGTCAGCACCACCACGGCCGACCACACCTGCGGCGGCGGCACGAAGGCGGCGGGCGGGATGCGCAGGCGCAGCTCGGCCGTCGCCACCCATTGCGCGAGCACCGCCAGCCGCCCGTAGGCCGGCGTGTCCGGGGCGGCGCAGATGCGCTCGGCGACCTCCTGCTGGAACATCAGCGTCAGCCGCTCCCACGCCGCGGCCTGGCGCAGCCAGCCGACCAGCAGGGGCGAGGCGATGTTGTAGGGCAGGTTGGCGATGATCTGCCGCGGCGCCGCGGCGAGCGTCGGGAGGTCGAGCGCCAGCGCGTCGGCGGCGCGGACCGTCAGGCGTTGCGGATCCTCGGCCCGCAGCTCCTCGATCGCGGCCACCGCGCGGGGATCGACCTCGATGGCGGTGACATGGGCTGCGGCGCTGTCGAGCAGGGCGCGCGTCAGCCCGCCCGGCCCGGGGCCGACCTCGATGACCTGGCGCCCGGCCAGATCGCCCGCCTGGCGGACAATCCGCGCGGTGAGGTTGGCGTCGAGCAGGAAATGCTGGCCGAGCTTGCGCCGGGCATCCAGGCCATGGCGGGCAATGACCTCGCGCAGCTTCGGCCGGCGATCCTCCGCTGCCGCGTTCAGGTCACGACCTGCGTTCGATCATCGCCCGCCGCTCGAGGTCGCGGATGAGGCGGCGCGAGGCGAGCTCGACGCGGTCGTTGAGGATGCGCGTGGCAAGCTCCTTCTGGTCGGGAATGCCGAGATCCTGCTGCCCGCGCGAGCAGACCATCATCACCGCCACGCCGTCATTGGCGATCAGCGGCTGGCTCGCCGTGCCGACCGCCAGCGTGCTCATCATCTGCCGCAGCGCCGGCACCGCCACGGTGTCGAGCCGGATGGTGCCGAGATCGCCGCCATTGGGCGTGCCGGCCTCCTTGGCCGCGGCACTGACCGCGTCGCAGCTTTTCAGCGTCGGGCCGAGGGCGCGCGCCCTGTCGATCAGCGCGCGCTGGGCCGGCGTCGGGTTGGCCGGATCGAGCGGGGTGGGGACGCGGAGGAACACCTGGCGCGCCTGCACCACCATGGCCGGATCGCGGCCGATGACGCGCTTGGCGCGCAGCGTCACGATCGACAGGCCGCCGGCCACCGGGATCGGGTTGCTGATGGCGCCGGGCGGCATCTCCTGCACCACCCGCAGCACCGCCGGGTCGAGCTGGGCGGCCTGCACCCAGCCGAGATCGCCGCCCTGCAGGGCGGTCTGGCTCTGGCTGAACTGGGCGGCGACCACCGGGAACGGCGCTCCGGTGCGCAGCTGCTGGATCACCGTGTCGGCGAAGCGGGTGGCGTCGGCGGTCTGCGAGGGGGCGCCGATCGGGATGAAGATCTCGCCGACCTCGAATTCCGGCTGGCCGATTTCGCTCTTGAGCTGGTCCTGCTGGAGCTTGATGTCGGCCGGCGTCACGTCGGCCTGGCTGCCGAGCGCCTGGCGCAGCACCTGGCCCCAGCCGATCTGCACGCGCATCTGGTCGATCAGCGTCTGCAGCGACACGCCGTCGGCGGCGAGACGCTGGCGCAGCGCGCCTTGCGCCATGCCGTTGCGCTGCTCGACCTCGCCGATCGCCTGGGCGATCTCGCGGGCGGTGACGACGACATGGCGCCGCTCGATCTCCTGCAGGCGCAGCTTCTCGTCGATCAGCTGGCGGATGATCTGCGGCGTCAGCCGTGCGAGCACGTCCTGCGTCACCGGCTGGCCGGTGGAGAGCGCGAAGAGCCGCCGGCGATTGGCAACGTCCCCGGCGGTGATCACCTGGCCGTTGACGATGGCGACGATGTGCGAGGCGTCCTGCACCGCGGCCGCGCCGGCGGGCGGATGCGCCTGGGCCCGCGCGGGCGGCGCGGCGGCCAGCACGAGCAGCGCCGGCACGAGCAGCGCCGGCACGAGCAGCAGCAGGGGCATGAGCAGCGGCGTGGGCCCGGGCCGCCGCGTGGCGAAGTGCGGCGGGGCTGCGGCGCGGGCCGGCCGGCGGGCGGAAAAGGGCAGCATCGTCGCGCAAATCTCCACGATGGTCTGGGGGGCGAAGGGGGGCGGGGTATCAGAGGGCATGGAAGCCGAGCTCACCGACCGTCTTGAGCGTGATGGCGAAGACGATCGCGCTCGAGCCGTGGTCGTTGTTGATCGAGGTATAGCGTCGATAGAAGTTCACGTCGAAGATGAAGCACTCATCCTCGTAGCGGGCGCCGAGCCCGGCCGCCACCAGCTTGTCGGTCTGCAGGTTGCGCCGCACGCTGCCATGCAGCCGCCACGGCCCCCAGCCGGTGCTCGCACCCAGCGTGATCTCGTTGCGCGGCGCCGTCGCCACCTGCTGGCTGGGCGGGTTGTCGTAGAGCAGGTAGGGGTCGGTGGTGCTGTAGATGTAGCCGGCATCCAGCCGCAGCCAGGACGGCCCCGCCGTCGCCACCGCATCGGCGAAGCGCAGATTGAGGCTGCGGTGGTCGAAGCGCTGGCGCGAGGTCAGGTCGATATAGGCGTTGGGGCTGAAGGAGAGGTGGCTGACGATGTCGGTGGCGGTGTCGTGCAGCCCGGAGCCGACCGGGAAGGCGTTGTCGGGCCGGGCGCGGTAGCCCTGGCCGACCAGCCCGTCCAGCGTCGCGCCGGAGGGGAAATACCACGCCCCGTGCAGCGCCACGTTGGCGCGCAGCCCGCCCTCCAGCCGGTCGATCCCGGGATAGCGGTTGAGCGCGAACAGCGTCGCGTCGGTGAATTCGAGGTCGAGGCTGTCCTCGTTGGGAATGTTGGTGTTGACGTAGTTGCTGCCGCGCGGGGCGGCGATGATCTGGGCGATCGGCTCGAGGATCTGCGTCCCCCAGCCGCCGGCGTCGCGCTGCATCGGCAGGCGCACGGCCACCGCCACGGTCGGCATCGCCTGCGAGGAATAGGCCGAGTCCGCGGTGCTGTAATTGGGCTGTTCGTTGAACTGGTGGGCGGCATAGGCCGCGCTGTCCAGGTGCAGGCTGGCCTGCCACACATCGCCGAACCGGCCGATCGCCTGGCGGTCCCAGCCCAGGCTGAGGCGGACGCGCTGTGTGCTGGTGCCGTCGTAGCGCAGCACGTTGAAGGCGCCGGCCTCCACCGAGACCCGCCCGCCCGCCACGTCGGGCTGGCTGACGAAGCTGTATTCGTAGCGCGGCAGCACGTAGGGCAGCTTCTCGGCGCGGATGCTGGTGGTCAGCCCCTGATAGGAGCGCGCGTCCAGCCGCGCATAGGCGCCCTGCCCGAACCCTTCGAGATAGATCTGGCTGGTGAGGAAATCCTGCGTGCCGGAGACGCGGAAATCGCGCATGTAGTTGATCGAGCTGGCGCGGTTGATGTCGAAGCCCCAGCGCCAGGTGTCGTCGAGCGCGAACTGTCCCTTGGTGAACAGATAGCCGCCCGCATGGCCGGCATCGTTGGCGATGGCGGTGTTGACGGTGAGGGTGCCGTCATTGAAGCGGCGGCGGTACTGCACGTCGAGCTGCGGGCCGCTGCGGGTGCCGACCAGCGGGGTGATGGTGGCGTCGGACTGGCCATCGATCACCCAATAGTACGGCACTGCGGTGAAGGCGCCGAGATGCTTCGAATAGCCGATATCGGGCACCAGCAGCCCGCTCGCCCGCTTGGCCGAGGGGTCGGGATGGGTCAGGTAGGGCAGCCAGAAAACCGGGATGCCGTAGATCTCCACCACCGCGTCGCGGTACTCGATCACCTTGTGCTCGGTGTCCTGCACAGCGCTGCGCGCGCGGATCTGCCACAGCGGCGGCTCGTCGGGATGCTGGGCGCACAGGTTGCAGGTGGAATAGACCGCCCGGCTCATCTCGTTGATGGTGCCGTCGACGCGGCGCGCGCCGTTGGCGGCCAGCTTGCCGTTCTCGGCGAGCAGGGCGCGCATGCCCTCCATCACGCCGTCCTTCATGCCCTGGCTGAGCTCGGCGTAATTGGCGAACAGCGTCTGCCCGCCCGGCTCGACCAGCACCACGTGCCCGCTCGCCGCGGCCACCCCGGTGGTGCGGTCGAAGGTCACGCGGTCGGCCATCAGGATGCGGTCGCCCTGCCAGAACTCGACATGGCCGTCCAGCGTCGCGATGCCGGTGGCGCGGTCGTAGCTGGCGCGGTCGGCCTGGTAGAAGGCCGGCTGGTCGCGCGCCAGCGGCGGCGCGCCCGGCGGGATCGCGGTG
>JAGXAV010000187.1 GCA_018971455.1 Rhodospirillales bacterium | reverse complement strand
GAAAATATTCCCTGCTCACAGGCCGCAAATTCCCTGCTCGGCGCGGCAGGGAATTCGCTGGCAACCCGTTGTTTGAGGGCAGCATTTTACCCTCACGCGGCGCCTTCTGGGTGCCTGTGGCTGGGATTTCCCTGCAAAACCCGCGAAAACAGGGAAACCAAAGAGACGAGTTCGCAGAAGACTGCAAACACCGCCAGCTTACAACTTTGTTAAATTTCAATTTTTTGGCAGATCAGCCGCGACAGGAACTGCGGCATCTCGCCGCGGATTTTTGCGGTCGCGATGGGTGCGCGCGGGCGATCAGGCGGATCGCGATCTCAACGTTGATGGCACCGATGGCCATGCGATCGACGATGGCCTGAAGAAGGCGGCGCCGCCGGTTCATGGTGCCCGGAATCGGTTTGGCCCTTGTGAGTGATTTCGCCCCGGACCAGGCGGTTCCGCAGCAAAGACGCCCAGCATCTCACCACACGCCATCTCCGAGAGTTGCGGCACGACATCGATCGGAAACGGGCGCGCCTGGCGACGGGAGGCTTGATCTTCTCCGGGAAAACCGGATGTGTGCCCGCCCGATATCCGGGCAGAACCTGGCCCGCCAGTGCCGGCGTACCGCCAGTTTTGCCCGCGCCTGCATGATCGCGCCCGCTATCCGGGCAACCACGGCAAATCCGTTTGCCACCCTGGCGCAGAAAACTCTATCGAAGCCATCGACGCGTTCGGTTGACGAACCAGTCCGGGGTCGAGGGTCGGCGGTGGTTTTGCAAGCGACCCTCCGGCCGACCCGACAGGGAGAATCGGCGAACGTCATCGGCCGCAGAGCCACCGAGGGAGAGAAACATGAGCGACCAAACCGACCGACCGACCCATATGCCAGCCGCGGCCGCCGCTGCGCAGGCGCATCGTCGCACCCTGTTGAAGGCCGGCCTGTTTGGCGCGGCGTCAATGGCGGTCGGCCTGCGCGCCCCTGCGGTTCTGGCCCAGGCCAAGCGTTTCGCGGGAGTGACGATCAACGGCGCGGCATTCCAGCATAGTTTCCACGTGGCGCTGAAGTCATGGCTGCCTGAGCTCGAGGACAAAACGGGGCTCAAGGTCAATTTCGAGCTGCAATCGTACCCGATCTACAATCAGCGTATGGACCTTGAGCTCTCGACGCACGGCTCGACCTACGATTTCTGCAACATCGGCACGCCCTATGCGGGGCGCTGGATCACGTCGGGCTGGATGACCCAGCTCGATGAGTTCGCGCATAATTCAAATCTCACGGCAGCCGATTGGGAGCCGGGCGACTTCGCGCGGGGCCCTCTGGCAATTCTGAGCGACGTCAACGGCCATGTTTTCGGGTTCCCCTGGGTTGCCGGCGCGATCGTCATGGGCATCGCCCGCAGTGATCTGCTGGAGAAGGCGAAGCTGCCGATCCCCACGACTCTCGATGAGCTCGTCGAGACCTGCCTCAAAACCAATGCCCCCGGGAAAACCTATTCCTTCGTGAACGATCAGCTGCACCATTGGGAGTGGCCGCCGTACCTGATCAACGAGGGCGGCACCATCTTCCGCAAGCCGCCGACGGATCTGATGCCGATGCTCAATACGCCGCAGGCGATCAAGGCGGCGGAGATCTACGCGCAGCTGCTTTCATCCAAATGCGCGCCCCCGGGCGTCCTGTCCTACACCGACGATCAGAGCATGCGCATGCAGCTCGCCGGACATGCCAATATCCGCACAACCTCGATCGACTGGCTGGTCCCGCTTGCCAAACTGAAGGACAGCAAGGTGAAGTCAACGGTCCGGTACGCGCCGCTGCCCAAGGGTGCGGGCGGAAGCTTTCCGGGCGTCAACGCGAACGGCTTCGGCATTCCCCTCGGAGCAAAGAACAAGGAAGCCGCCTGGACCTTCATCCAATGGGCGCTGTCCAAGGCGTCGTTCGAGCGCATGGCCCTCGAGAAGGCGTACGTCACCGTGCCGCGCCGGTCGATCGTCGCCACCCCCAAGTTCAAGGAAGCAATGACCATCAACGGCCAGGATGTGGGCAAGCTCTACATCGACACGGTGGATGCTCCGGGGGTCAGCGACTACATGAAATACAGGAACATGGCCGTGTTCCCGCAGGTCGGTGAAAAGATCAACATTGCGATCTCGCAGATCGTGTCCGGGCAGGCGAACGCAAAGGCGGCGCTCGATCAGGCCGAGAGCGCCGCGATCGCCGATATCAAGAAGGCAGGCGTGAAGCTCTAAGGACAGGTTAACGTGAGCGATCTGACTCTCACGGCGCCGGTTGCCTCCCGATCGCGGTCGGGGGGCAACTTTGCGCAGCAGCAGCGGCGATTTTTCTGGATGCTGCTCGGTCCGGTGCTGGCCGTGCTGGCGGCTATCACGTTGCTGCCGATGATCTACCTTTTTGTCATCAGCCTGACGCCGCTCAACCTCACCAAGCCCGGCACGGCCGTCGATTTTTCCCATCTCGGGCAGAATTACATCTACATGCTCGCGGATATGCGCCTGCGCGACAGTCTATGGACGCAGGTGAAACTGTCGGCTTCGACGGTGACGTTCCAGGTGGTGCTGGGATTCTTCGCGGCACTTCTGCTCAACCATAGCGCCCGCGTTGGCCGGCTGGTCAGAACCAGCCTGCTGATCCCCATGGTGCTTCCGCCGATCGTGGTGGCGATCATCTGGAAGATGGTGTTCTCCCCTGACATCAGTCCGCTGTGGTGGCTGTTCAACTGGCTCGGCTGGAACGTTCCCGTGCCCGTTACGGACGCGCGCTTTGCGCTCGGCTCCATCGTGCTGGCCGATACGTGGGAGTGGTTCCCCTTCACGATGATGATTATCCTCGCGGCGCTCAGCATGATGCCGGAGGAGCTGGTCGAGGCCGCGCGCCTGGACGGCGCGACGCCGGTTCAGCTCACCTGGTACATCACTCTGCCCTACCTGCGGGGCGCCCTCCTCGTCGCGGGCCTTTTCCGGCTCATCGACAGCATCAAGGCGTTCCCGCTCATCTACCTCCTGACGAGCGGCGGGCCGGGCACGGTGACCGAGGTGCCAAACTATTACATCTTTGTCCAATCCTTCAATTTCAGTTACCTCGGCTACTCCAGCGCCATTACGGTGGTTCTTGTGGCCATGGTCTGTCTGTTGAGTTGGTTCATCGTCCGTGTGGTGAGCGGAGGCGAACGTGCGGAATAAAAACGGAAAGGCGCGGCTCGCGCTCAACACGGCCATCGTCGTGTTCACGCTTCTCATCCTCATGCCATTCCTGTGGTTCGTGAGCATGGGCTTCAAGAGCAACGACGATATCATGGCGGGATCGGCGAGCGCGCTCTTCATCCCAACGCTCGCCAACTACGCCGGCCTGATGACCCGAGGGTTCATCCATCCGTTCGGCAACAGCCTCGAGGCGAGTCTTACCTCGACCCTGTTATCGCTCGTCATCGGCGTGCCAGGCGCCTATGCTCTGGCGAGAGCGCCGCTCAAACTCGAACGCCCGCTCTCGCTGCTCATTCTCGCGTCGCGCATGGTGCCACCGATTGCCTTCACGATTCCCTACTTCCTCGTCTACCGCTACGCCGACCTGCTGGATACGATCACGGGCCTGGTCCTCATCTACATGACGTTCAATCTGTCACTGGTCATATGGCTGATGCGGACTTTCTTTGAGTCGACGCCGCGTTCGCTCGAAGAGGCGGCGTGGATAGATGGTGCGAGCCTCTGGCTGACGTTCCGCAGCGTCGTCCTGCCGCTGTGCACGCCCGCCGTGATGACGACCGGCGTGCTATGCTTCGTCTTTTCCTGGAACGACTTCTTCTTCGCGCTGACTCTGACTCGCGAGCAGGCGATGACGGCGCCGGTGGAAGTGGTGAATTTCATGAACTACCAGGGCTGGGACTGGGGCAAGATCGCCGCAAGCGGCACGTTGATCCTGCTGCCGGTGTTCGTCTTTTCGCTGCTCATGCGGCGCTTCCTCGTGCATGGAATGACCGCCGGTGCCGTCAAGGGCTGAGCTCGATCACGTTCTTTCGCGTCTTCGCGCCGCGCTCGGCGAGGATGCGGTTGTGACGGCGCAATCCGTGCGCGAGCATCACAGCCGCGGTGAGGGCGTGCCAGACGCGGCCGTGCCGGATGCCGTCGTGTTCCCCGCGGA
Organism: Rhodospirillales bacterium; assembly: GCA_018971455.1. Classification (GTDB taxonomy): domain Bacteria; phylum Pseudomonadota; class Alphaproteobacteria; order Acetobacterales; family Acetobacteraceae; genus REEB85. The sequence goes on along the minus strand of JAGXAV010000187.1, from coordinate 1,162 downwards.
TAACGAGCAAGTGGCCGCGGTGCTGCGTCTCTGCAACGAGCATGCTGTGCCGGTGATCCCGTATGGCACCGGCACCTCGCTCGAAGGTCATATCGCCGCAATACGGGGCGGTATCACCGTTGATCTGTCGCGGCTCGACCGGATCCTCGATATCTCGCCGGACGCGCTCGATTGCCGGGTACAGGCCGGGGTGACGCGCGCGCGCCTGAACGCGGAATTGCGCAGCCTGGGCTTGTTCTTCCCCGTCGACCCGGGAGCGGATGCCTCGCTCGGCGGCATGGCGGCGACGCGGGCTTCCGGCACCGCCGCCGTGCGCTACGGCACGATGCGCGAGAACGTGCTGGGGCTCACCGTTGTCACCGCCGACGGGCGCATTGTCCGTGTGGGCACCCGCGCGCGCAAGAGTGCCACGGGCTATGATCTGACGCGCCTGTTTGTCGGAAGCGAGGGGACACTCGGGATCATCACCGAGGTCCAGCTTCGGCTCCACGGTCTGCCGGAGTGTGTTCGCGCGGCGGTCTGCCAGTTTCCCAGTGTCGAGGCGGCCCTCGCAACCGTCATTGACCTGCTGCAGGCCGGTGTTCCCATCGCACGCGTCGAATTGGCGAACTCGTTGCAAATGAAAATGTCCATCCAATACTCGAAGCTGGAGGGGCTGGAGGCTCTGCCAACGCTGCTGCTCGAGTTTCATGGCAGTCCCGCCGCCGTTGGCGAGCAGGTGGACATGGTTGAAGCCCTTGCCAATGAGCATGGCGCCAAGGGGTTCGACTGGGCGGAGACGCCGGAGGCACGCTCGCGCCTTTGGGCGGCAAGGCACGCCGGCTACTACGCCAATCTGCATTACATCCCCGGGAAAAGCGTCATGGGCACGGATGCGTGCGTGCCGATATCGGCGCTGGCGCAGATCATCCAGGAAACCGAGGCCGATATCGAACAGAGCGGCCTGATCGCGGCCCTCAACGGCCATGTCGGCGATGGCAATTTCCATCTCGGCATTCTGTTCGACCCCACTGATCCCGCCGACCGGCAGCGGGCAGACGCGCTGGCGCACCGCACCGGCGAACGCGCCATCCGGCTCGGCGGCACGTGTTCCGGCGAGCATGGGATCGGCATGCACAAGCTGGATCTCGCCGCGCTCGAACATGGAGAGGCCACATCGCTG
>JAGXAV010000186.1 GCA_018971455.1 Rhodospirillales bacterium | reverse complement strand
GCTGCAGAAATGATCGGGGCTTGATCTGGATCAGTGTCGCGCGCGCGCGATCGGGGCTTGATCGGCGGGCCACCCGGAGGAGGCCTGGCATGTCCGACAAGCAAAGCGTCGCGGTGCCCGCATTCGGCCCTGAAGCGACGTTGGCGAGCGCGCAGCACCACCTGGCCAGCCTGTCCACGGCCTGGACGCGGCTCGCCCATGGCGTGATGGCGGCCAGCGTGGCGCAGGTCGAGCTGGCGCGCAGCATGGCGGCCCTCAGCCCGCAGGACTGGGAAGGGCTGATGCATCCCGCCAACCCCCAGGACGCCGCCCAGCAATGGCTGCACGCCACCAGGGCGCGACTGGAGCGGCTGACCGCCGGCGCCCGGCAGATCAATGACGAACTGGTCGCGAACCTGTTCACCGTGGCCGAGGGGTTGGTGCAGGCGTTGCAGGCCGATTGGCCGATGGCCGAGCCGCCGACCGCGGCACCGGGCGCGGCACCGGGCGCGGCATCGGGCGGGGCCGGGCGGCCGGTTGCGGGCCCGGCGGCGCGGGCGGCGGCTTCCAGTGCTCGCCGGGCTGCCTGAGCGCGGCCGGAATGGCCGCCCGGCACGCCGCCGGGCGTGCGCAACGAGAAGGAGGGCAAGATGGGCCGCGTCGCGCTGGTGACCGGTGGGACGGAGGGGATCGGCGCTGCGACCAGCGAGGCGCTGGGGCAGGCCGGATACACCGTGGTGGCGACCTATGGCCACGACGATGCCCACGCGCAGGCCTTCCTGGCGCGCACCGGGATCGCCGTGCGCAAATGGGACATCGCCGATTTCGCCGCCTGTGCTGCCGGGGTGGCCGAGGTGGCGGGCCGGTTCGGGCCGGTCGATGTGCTCGTCAACAATGCGGGCATCACCGCGGATTGCACGCTGCACAAGATGGACGTGCAGACCTGGCGGCGGGTGATCGACACCAATCTTGGCGGCTGCTTCAACATGTGCCGCGCGGTCATCGAGGGCATGCGCGAGCGGCGCTTCGGGCGGATCGTCAATCTCGGCTCGGTGAACGGGCAGAGCGGCCAGTTCGGGCAGACCAACTATGCCGCCGCCAAGGCCGGCATCGTCGGGCTGAGCAAATCCCTGGCGCTGGAATCGGCGTCGCGCGGCATCACCGTGAACGTGGTCGCGCCCGGCTATACCGACACGGCGATGGTGGCGCATGTGGCGCCGGCGGTGTTGCAGAAGATCGTTGAAGCAACGCCGGTGGGGCGGCTGGCGAGCCCGGCGGAGATCGCGCGCGCCATCGTCTTCCTGGTCGCCGACGACGCCGGTTTCATCACCGGCGCCACCTTCTCGATCAATGGCGGCCGCTATCTGGCCTGAGCGGCCCGCCGCCGATTCAGTGCAGGTGCTCGGAGCCGGCGCGGCCGAGCGCGTGGCCGTCGTGGATGAGGATGCGCGTGCGGTCGATGCCGATCAGCCCGCCGCGGCGCAGCTCGGTCAGGCCGCGGCAGACCGTCTCGATGGTCAGGCCGAGATAATCGGCGATGTCCGCGCGGCTCATCGGCAGATCGATGGCCTCGTGGCGGGGCAGGTCGAGGCGCTCCTGCATCTCCAGGATGAAGCTGGCCACGCGCTCGCCGGCGGTCTTGCGGCCGAGCAGCACGAGGCGGGCGCGGGCGCCGCGCAGCTGGGCGGCCATGTAGTGGTGCAGTTCGCGGGCGAAGCTTTGGTCGCGCGCGGCGCGCTCATCGATGGCGCGCAGCGGGATGCGGCACAGCGTGGCCGGGGTCACCGCCTCGGCGCCGAAGCCGTGCTCGCCGGCGGCGTCACAGCCGACGAGGTCGCCGGGGAAGAGGAACTCGCCTATCTGACGCCTGCCATCCTCGAGCAGCATGACGGTGCGCACGCAGCCGCTGATCACCTGGTAGCAGCAATCCACCGCGGCGCCCTGGGCGATGATCTCGCCGTCGCGCTCGGCCTGCACCAGCGTGGACCCGGGCGCCAGCATGTTGGCCATCCAGGTCGGCGCCACGGTGGCTGCCGCGTGGTGTGCGGCTGCGGGCGAGGTGGCGCAGCGGCCGAGGCCGATGGGGGATGGTTTGACCGATGCGTCCGAGTGTGCTGCGAACATGGCGGGCTTCCTCGTTGCGTTCTGCCTGCGGCGAGGACAGCACAGCGGCGCGCGCGGCATAATTCGTTTGGTCGCGTACGTGAAACTGCTTACGGAGTGTTCATGGGAACGCCAGCCCCGGTTCATGTCGTGGATGACGACGAGGCGGTCCGCGAATCGCTGCGCTTCCTGCTGGAGCAGGAGGGGATGGCGGTTCGTACCTATGCCGGCGGCGCCGCCCTGCTCGCCGCCGCGCCGGCCGCGGCCGGCTGCGTGCTGACGGATTTCCATATGCCGGGGATGGACGGGCTGGAATTGCAGGCGCGGCTCGCCACGATGGGCATCGGCCTGCCGGTGATCGTCATGACCGGCCATGGCGACGTGCCGGTGGCGGTGCGGGCGATGAAGGCCGGCGCCGTCGATTTCCTGGAAAAACCGTTCGCCGACGCGCAGCTGCTGGACGCGGTGCGGCGCGCGCTGGCCGCCAACAGGCTGGCCTGCGAAGCCGCCGCCGAGGCGGCCCGGGCGGGCGCGCAGATCGCCCGGCTCACGCCGCGCGAGCGCGAGGTGCTCGATCTGCTGGTCGCCGGGCGGTCGAGCAAGGAGATCGCCAAGGTGCTGGGCGCCAGCCCGCGCACCGTGGACGTGCATCGCGGCCGCGTCTTCCACAAGCTGAACGCAACCACGCTGCCCGACCTGGTCCGCCTGGTGCTGGCCGCCGGCGGGGGCTGATTGCCGCACCGGATGGTGTATGGTCGCTGCCACCGCAGCCGCCGATGATCGGCGGCGCGGGGCGTGGCGGGCCGGGCTCAGCGGGTGGGGACGTGGTGGTGGAGAACTCTCAGGCGCTTCTGGCCGCCATCACCGCATCCTCCACCGATGCCATCATCAGCAAGGACCTCGCGGGCCGGGTGACCTCGTGGAACGCCGCCGCCGAGCGCCTGTTCGGCTTCAGCGCGGCGGACATGCTGGGCCAGCCGCTGACCCGCATCATCCCGCCGGACCGGATGGAAGAGGAGGCGCAGATCCTCACCCGGGTCGGCGGCGGCGAGCGGTTGACCCATTTCCAGACCGTGCGGCTGGCCGCCGATGGACGGCGGCTGGACGTCTCGCTGACGCTTTCGCCGGTGCAGGACGCAAGCGGGAAGGTGATCGGCATCTCCAAGGTGGTGCGCGATCTCAGCGATCTGCAGCGGCTCAACCTCGAATTGCAGCAACGTGAGGCGCTGCTCCAGTCCATCCTCGACACGGTGCCGGACGGGCTGGTGCTGATCGACCAGCACGGGCGCGTGCAATCCTTCAGCGCGGCGGCGCAGCGCATGTTCGGCTATGCCGCCGCCGAGGTGGTCGGGCGCGACGTCAGCCTGCTGATGCCGGCCGATCAGGCGGCCGCCCATGGCGGCTACCTGGCGCATTACCTGGCCACCGGCGAGAAGCGCATCATCGGCACGGCGCGGACGGTGGTGGCGCGGCGCAAGGACGGCAGGACCTTTCCGGTGGAGCTGCATGTCAGCGATGTGGCGGTGGGCGGCAATCACAGCTTCGTCGGCTTCGTGCGCGACCTGACCGAGCGGCAGAACCGCGACCGCCGGCTGGCCGAGCTGCAATCCGAGCTGATCCACGTCTCGCGCCTCAGCGAGCTCGGCCAGATGGTGTCCGCCCTCGCCCATGAGGTGAACCAGCCGCTGACCGCGATCACCAACTATGCCAGCGGCATCCGCCGCATGCTCGGCCCGGACTCGCCGCCGGCGATGGCGACGGCGTTCGAGAAGCTGGCCGCCCAGGCGGCGCGCGCGCGCGACATCGTGCAGAGCCTGCGCGGGCTGGTGAAGAAGGAGGCGCGGGCGCCGCAGGAGGAGAATCTGGAGACGATGATCCTGGAGACCAGTTCGCTGGCGCTGATCGGCGCCGGCCGGGCGGTGGGGCTCAAGCTGCGCGTGGCGGCGGATGCCACCCGCGCCCTGGTGGACAAGGTGCAGATCCAGCAGGTGCTGCTGAACCTGATGCGCAACGCCGTGGAGGCCATGGCGGGGGCCGAAATCCGCACGCTGACGGTGGCGACGAGGCGGGTGCGGGACCGCATCGAGATCATGGTCAGCGATACCGGGCCGGGCCTGCCGCGTTCGGTGCAGGAGCGCCTGTTCCAGCCCTTCGTCACCACCAAGGCCGAGGGGCTCGGGGTCGGCCTGTCGATCTGCCGCACCATCGTGCAGGCGCATGGCGGGGAATTGTCGGCCGGGCCGGCCGAGGGGGGCGGCGCCGAGTTCCGCTTCACCCTTCCGGCCACCGCCGCCGGTCGCGAACCGGGCGGGCGCTGATATGGCCGGCCGTACTGACTTGGATCAATGTGCCCGCCGGAAGGATCCTTAGCGTGGAGGAAAACCGGAGCCAGGTGCGGGATGAGGCCTATTGGGGTGGCGGCGTCAGGCAGATGAACGCGATGCGACCTCGCGAAGTGGCGGTTGTGGACGATGACACGGCGGTGCTGGATTCGTTCCGCTTCGTCCTGGAGATGGCCGGATTCACGGTGGCCACCTATTCCTCGGCCCAGGACTACCTCGCGCGCGACGGCGATACGCCGCGTTGCCTCATCCTCGATCAGCACATGCCGGTGATGACCGGGCTCGAGCTGACGGCGCGGTTGCGCGCGCGCGGCAACCTCGTGCCGATCCTGCTGATCACCTCGGCCCCGTCCCCCTCGATCGTGGCCCAGGCGGCCGAAATCGGCATCGAACGGGTGCTCGAGAAACCGCCGAACGAGCAGGAGCTGATCGGCTTCGTGAGCGCCTGCGGAGGAGCCGGATGAGACGCCGGGCGTAAAAGGGCCAGCGTGCGCGGACTGGGTCAGGGCGGCCCGAGTCCGGGCACGGTGGCGGCGGTGTGGGCCGCGATCATCGCCTCCTCGTCGGTCGGGATCACCAGGGCCGCGACGCGGCTTTCCGCAGTGCTGATGGTCGTTGCGTCCGCGGCATTGGCCGCCGGGTCGAGCGCGACGCCGAGCCAGGCGAGATGCGCGCAGACCCGGGCGCGCACCGGAGCCGCGTGCTCGCCGATGCCGGCGGTGAAGACGATGCCGTCGAGCCCGCCCAGCGTGTTGGCCAGGGCGGCGGTTTCGCGGGCGATGCGGAAGCAGAACAGATCGACCGCCTCGGCGGCGTGCGGGTCGGCGCTCGCCAGCAATTCGCGCATGTCGGCGCTGACGCCGGACACGCCGAGCAGGCCGCTGCGATGGTAGAGCAGGTCCTCGAC
>JAGXAV010000185.1 GCA_018971455.1 Rhodospirillales bacterium | reverse complement strand
AGCTCGGCGGTGAGGCCGAGCCAGAGGGCGACGATGAGGCAGAGCACCAGGGCCGGATAGGCGAATTCGCGGTGGTGCCGGCGGGGCGTGGCGGCCGCCGGCGGCGCGCCCGGCGATGCGAGGCCCTCAGGCAGGGCGAACGGGAATCGCGGCATGCGGGAACTCCGTGCGGCGGGGGGTCCGCAGCCGCAGCCTTGGCCGGGGCGGACACTCTTCCGCCTGGATGGGCCGTGTCAAGCGCGGCCGCGGTGGTTTCGTGCGCCGGCCGGCGATGTTACGAAAGACGGCAGGCAGACAGGGAGGGCCGGTCATGAAGATGTTCGATCTGAGCGGAAAGGTCGCGGTGGTGACCGGCGGCAATGGCGGCATCGGTCTGGGCATGGCCGGCGGGCTCGCCGCCGCCGGGGCGCGGGTGGTGCTGGCCGGGCGCAACCGGGCCAAGGGCGAGGCGGCGGCGCGCGGGTTGGCCGGAGGTGGGCTGGGCGGGGAGTGCGTCTGTATCGCCGCGGACGTGACCAAGAAGGCCGATTGCGTGGCGCTGGTCGCGGCGACGGTGGCGCGGTTCGGGCGGCTCGACATCCTGGTCAACAACGCCGGCACTGCGATCCGCAAGAACCCGCAGGACTACACCGAGGCCGAGTGGCACCAGGTGATGGACACCAACATGACGAGCGCCTTCCTGATGTGCCAGGCGGCCTATCCGGAAATGCTGCGCGCCGGCGCGGGCAAGGTGATCAATATCGGCTCGGTGATGAGCCTGCTCGCCGCGCCGCACGCGGCCCCCTATGCGGCCAGCAAGGGGGCGATCATGCAGTATACCAAGGTGATCGCGACGGCCTGGGCGCGCGACAACATCCAGTGCAACGCAGTGCTGCCGGGCTGGATCGACACCGAGCTGACGGTGGGCGCGCGCGCGCAGGTGGCGGGGCTGAACGAGGCGGTGCTCGCCCGCACGCCGGCGGCGCGCTGGGGGGTGCCGGCGGATCTCGCGGGCATTGCCGTGTTTCTCGCCGCCCCGGCGTCGGATTTCGTGACGGGGGCGGCGATTCCGTGCGACGGGGGATATGTCGCGCGGGCGTGATCACGAAAACGTGAGACGGCGGGTGATCCGCCTCACAGCGCGCAGGGGGCGCGATCGGTGATATTCATTCCGCGTGACGCGCAATAGCGCGCACCGGGGGATGAGGCCATGCCGCAGCAGGTCGTCAACACCGCGCAGATCGCGTGCAGCTTCTGCCCGACGCCGGGCGTGCTCACGGTGCTTCCCGTCAACCGGGTGCAGGTCGGCAGCCAGCCGGCGGCGAACGTCATGGACCATGTGGCGATGGTCAACATCCCGCCCTTCGGCCCGTGCATGAGCCCGAGCAACCCGCAGGTGATCGCCGCCACCACGGCGGCACTCGGCGTGTTCACGCCGCAGCCCTGCCTGCCGGTGACGCCCGCGCCCTGGGTGCCGGGCGCGGTGACGGTGCCGCTGGCCAACCAGCCCGCGCTCGACAACGCGGCGACGCTGACCTGCGCCTGGGGCGGGGTGATCAGCGTGGTGATGCCAGGGCAGGTGACGACCAGCGTGCCGTAGGGGGGAGCGATGCCGGACGGGCCCCAGACCCATGCCAAGATCCAGATCGACTCGCAGCTCGACGAGGACGTGCTGCTGGCGACCGCGATGACCGGCGTCGAGGCGATCTCCCGGCCGTTCCTGTACACGCTGACGCTGCTGTCGCGGCGGTTCGACGTGGCGCCGGGCGAGATGCTCGGCAAGATGGTGGGCATTCGCGTCAAGCGCGACCAGGAGGAGCATTATCGCGGCTACAGCGGTTTCATCACCGCCTTCTCCGCCGGCGAGCTGCACCCCAAGCGGCGCGAGTTCCGCAGCTACACCATCCGGGTCGCGCCGTGGCTGGCGCTGCTCGATCAGGGGGCGCGGTTCCGCATCTTCCAGGACCGCGACGTGCTGCAGATCATCGACGTGGTGCTGCGCGACGCGATCTCCAACATGTTCGCCGGCACGGCGAGTCCGACGCTGTACTATTCGCTGCGGGTGCAGTCGAGCGACCGCTATCCGGGGCTGCAATATTGCGTGCAGTACAACGAGACCGATTTCGCCTTCGTCTCGCGGCTGATGGAGCAGCACGGCATCCATTATTTTTTCGAGCAGACCGACGTCAACCACAAGATGATCATCGTCGATGGTCCGCCGTACAAGGTGAACGAGGATTCGCCGGTGGCCTTCGTGCGTTCCAAGGATGCGCGCGGCGGCGTGCGGACCTGGACGCATGCCTACACGCCGCAGCTGCGCCGCTGGACCTTTCGCGACCGCGAATACCGCAACAACCCAGCCCTGATCGAGAAGACCAAGGAGACGGTGATCGCCGAGGTGAAGGGCGGCGGGCAGGGCGACCAGTTCGCCTATCCGGGTGGCTTCGCCGTGCTGAGCGGGCCGGGAGGGACGGCGAGCTATGCCGACATGCTGGCGCAGACGCGCATCGAGGAGGAGGAGACGCGCTACGAGGTGTTTTCCGGCAACTCGGTGCGGGTGGCCTTCGCGGCGGGGACGCATATCCGCATCATCAAGGTGGCCGAACAGAAGGAGGAGGAGCGCATCCCCGACGAGGAGGAGCGGGAATACCTGCTCACCTCCGTGTCGTTCACCGCCACCGAGGAGAGCTACACGGCCGACACCACGGGCGAGATCGTGCTCAAGGTGCTGAAGGAGACGGTGCTCGGCGGCGGGCAGGGCGATCTCGGCGCGCTCGGCTCGACGGCGAAGAGCAACCTGCCGGACGTCAACAAGACGATCAATTCCCTGCCCACCATGGGCAGCCTGGCGCTGACCTTCGGCGGCGGGGCGATCGGCGCGGCGGCGGCGCTGGTGGCCGATCTCGCCGCGCCGATCCTGGCCAATTTCCCGGTCATCGGGCCGCTGTTCAAGAAGCCGCCGCCGCCGCCGCCCTACACCAACGCCTTCACCGCCGCACCGCTGCTGCCCGAGCGGCGCTATCGCCCGCCGAGCCTGACGCCGAAGCCGCGCGTGGCCGGGCCGCAGACGGCGATCGTCTTCGGGGTGACGCCCGACGACGTGGCGACCGACGAGCTCGGCCGCATCAAGGTGAAGTTCGACTGGGACCGCACCGGGCGGGAGGCCGGTGACAGCGAGACCAATTCCTGCTTCCTGCGCGTCGCGCAGGGCTGGGCGGGGCAGCGCTGGGGGATGCAGTTCCTGCCGCGCGTGGGCGACGAGGTGCTGGTCGATTTCATCGATGGCGACCCGGACCGGCCGATCATCACCGGGCGGGTGTACAACGCCGTGCGCAAGCCGCCCTTCGAGCTGACCAAGTACCGCACGCAGAGCGGCATCAAGACGCGCTCGCTGCCGCTCGACGAGAAGGCGGCCGACCGTTTCCACATGCTGCGCTTCGACGACGGCGCGGGCAGCGAGCAGGTGCTGCTGCGCTCGCAGAAGCGGCTCGACATCCGCGCCTTCGGCTCGACCTTCGAGACCACCGGCGGCAGCCGGCTCGCGCATATCGGCTACAAGGACAAGGACGGGCAGGGCGGGGATTTCGACATCACCGTCGGCAACGACTACCAGCTGCACGTGCAGGGCGGGCAGTACGAGCGGATCGAAAAGGACTGCGACATCACCGTCAAGGGCCAGATGGTGCAGGATCTCGAGGCGGACGCGACCTTCATGGTGAAGGGCACGGCGGCGCTGAACGCGGCCAAGATCGTGCTCGAGGCGCGGCAGAAGATCAGCCTCAAGGTGGGCGGCAATGCCATCGTCATCGACCCGTCGGGGGTGACGATCGTTGGCACGCTGGTGAAGATCAACTCGGGCGGCGCGGGCGAGGAGACGCCGGATGCCAGCATCGAGGACCCCGAGGACGCCGCGGTGTCCGACACCGGCGAGCCGGGGTGGCTGGAGAAGCACAAGGGCGGGCCGGGCGGCGGGCGGCACCGGCGCAAGCTGACCTCCCAGCACGCCATCGCGCCGCCGCGGCCGGGCGAGCCGGCGGTGGTGACGGCGCTGCGCAACCGGCTGAACGCCACGCCGAGCGGGCGCAACGCGATGAACGTCTACGATCGCGACAACGTCACCCCGGTGGTCGGCGTGCCCGGCGGCGGCACCTTCTACACGCCGCCCGACGGGCATGGCGGCGGCAACACGGTGACGATGGACCCGACTTCGAGCGTGCCGGCGTCGGATTTCGTGCATGAGATGAACCATGCCGATGCGCAGCACAGCGGGAAGACGCCGAACATCAACACGTCGAGCCGGGCCGATTACGTCAACGGCATGCTGGCCGAGGAGTCGCATGGCGAGGTGGTCGGCGAGCAGGCGCATAACGAATTGGCCGCGGCGGGCGACCCCGAGGCGGGCAACCGCAATCAGTTCACCGGGCCGGTCTATGACCATGCCGCCCAGCAGGGGGCCGCGGATTATCAGGCGGCGCACCCGGACGCCTCGCAATCGGATATCGACGCGGCGGGGCAGGCGGCGGGCGAGAAGGCGGTGCAGAATTCGTTCCAGTCAGGAAACGTCACCACCTCGACGCCGGGCAACCCGTCCTATCCGCAATATTACGGGCCGGCCTGGGACAGGGCGCACCCACCGCCGGCTGGCCCATGAGCGGCGGGGCGGTGCGGCGGCGGTGGATGCTGGCGGGGCTGGCGGCCGCGGCGATGGGCGAGGGGCGGGGACGGGCGGAGGGCCGCGGCAACCCGTTCGCGCAACAGCAGGAGAGGCGCATGGACGACCGCACGACGCTCGCCGGGCTGATGGAGAAGGTCAATCCCGATGTCGCGCGGATGCTGCGCGACCCGGCGACGCGGGTGCGGCGGATGCCGACGCCCTTCCTGCGCCAGGGGCTGATCTTCCTGGTCGAATGGCTCGGGCCGTACAAGCCGGTGGCGTTCACCGTCGGCTTCGCCTGGCCGGGGGATTTCATCGTGCTGCTGTCGGATAACCGGCCCGGTTTCGCCGAGCTGGTGCGCCGCGCCGGGGTGATGGTGGAGACCGACGAACAGCGCGTGGCCTATGCGCTGACCGAGCTTGAGGCGACCCGTCGCTTCGACGAGGGCTTCGCGGTGCTGCGCGGGTTTGACGATCTGCGCCCGATGGCGGGGCCCAATGCCGCGCAGGCCGCGCGGCTGGGCGAGATCGAGGCGAATTATCGCGCCCGCATCGCGCCGCCGCGCAGCGAACCGGCCGGCGCCGGCTGGGCGGTGCCGGTCTATGCGCTGGTGCGCAACGATCTCTGCCTGTTCAGGGTGGCGATCGGCCGGGACGGCACCAGCGAGGTGACGAAATCCGTGCTCGAGGCGGGCACGCCGCTGCTGCCGCGCAGCCGGTAGGGCGGG
>JAGXAV010000184.1 GCA_018971455.1 Rhodospirillales bacterium | reverse complement strand
CATCCAGCTGGCCGACCTGCGCGCCGATCGCGATGCCTTTCTGCGGGAGCTGGTGCGCCAGGACGGCACCATCACGCGGGCCGACGGGCAGGTGGTGCCGCGCCTGCCGAACCGGCTGCTCTGGCTGTCGGACGGGGAATTCTGCGGGCGCATCGGGCTGCGCTTCCTGCCGGGGACGGAGGCCTTGCCGCCCTATACGCACGGCCATGTGGGCTACGCCGTGGTGCCGTGGAAGCGCCGGCGCGGCTATGCCACCCGGGCGCTCGCCCTGCTGCTGCCGGTGGCGCGCGCCGTCGGGCTCGCGCGCGTGATGGTGACCTGCGATCCGCAGAACGTCCCGTCGCGGCGGGTGATCCTCGCCAATGGCGGCGTGCCGGCGGAGGATGGGCCGTACGCCTACGGCCCGGACGACATGCAGCTGCGCTTCTGGGTGCCGACCGGTTGAGCGGCGTGCCTTGCTGTCGCGGCGAAGCAGTCTAGGCTGGCCGCCATGACGTCCATCCCAGCCTCGGTATCTCCCGCCGGATCCGCCCCCACCGGAGTCGCCGGCAACCGGTTCTGGACCGCGCGCGTGGCCATGCGCGACGGGGTGGGGCTGGCCACGGACATCCATCTGCCGGACGGGCCGGGTCCTTTTCCGGTGGTTCTCGAGCGCACGCCCTATGGGCGGGACCTGGCCAGCCGCAGCGAGATCACGGCGGCGGAGGCCGTGCCGATGTCGCGCAGCGCGCTCGCCGGGTTTTTCACCGCGCATGGCTACGCCGTGGTCTATCAGGACAATCGCGGCCGCCACGGCTCGGAGGGGGTGTTCGTCAAATACCTCTCGGACGGCGAGGACGGCTTCGACACCTGCGCCTGGCTGGTCGGCCAGGATTGGTGCGACGGGCGCATCTGCACCATGGGCCTGTCCTATGCCGCGCACACCCAGGCGGCGCTGGGCTGCCTCGACGCGCCGGGCGTGGTCGCGCAGGTGCTCGATTCCGGCGGTTTCGCCAATGCCTGGGCCGGCGGCATCCGCCAGTTCGGCGCCTTCGAGCTGAAACAGGCGACCTGGGCGCACAAGCAGGCCATCCAGTCGCCGGAGGCGCAGGCCGATCCGGTGATGAAGGCGGCGCTGGAGGCGGAGGATATCCGCGACTGGTTCACCCGCCTGCCATGGCGGCCCGGCCATTCGCCGCTGCGCCACCATCCGGCCTACGAGGCCTATCTGTTCGACCAGTGGCGCCACGGGCCGTTCGACGGTTTCTGGCGGCAGCTGGGCATCTGGGCGGAGGGATTCCACGCCCGGTACAGCCGCGCCGACTGCGTGCACATGTCCTCCTGGTTCGACCCCTACACGCTGACGGCGACGGCCAATTACATCGGCCTGAAGCGCGCGGGCCGGGGGACGCAGCGGCTCATTCTCGGGCCATGGAAGCATGGCGACCGCAGTGCGACCCGCTTCGGCGACGTGGCGTTCGGCCCGGATGCCGCCATCGATTCCTGGGCCGGGGACTGGCGGCATTACCGGCTGCGCCATTTCGACCATGCCGTTGCCGGCACGCCCAACCCGGAACCTTCGGTGCGCGTGTTCGTCATGGGCGGCGGCAGCGGACGGCGCGACCCGGCGGGACATCTGGAGCATGGCGGGCGCTGGATCAGCCTCGATGACTGGCCGGCGCCGGGGGCGAGCCCGCGCGCCTTTCACCTGCACGGCGACATGCGTCTCGACCCCGCGGCGCCGGCGGAAGCGGCCCCGCCGCTCGCTTATGATTTCGATCCGGCGCGCCCGGTGCCCACCATCGGCGGCAATTTCAGCAGCCTCGAGCCGGTGGCCAGCGCCGGTGCCTGGGACCAGGTGGAGAGCGAGGCATTCTTCGGCTGCACCGCGCCCTTCCTGCCGCTGGCCTCGCGCGCCGACGTGCTGGCCTTCCAGACCGCGCCGCTGCACGAGGCGGTGCAGGTGGTGGGCCCGATCACCGCCGAATTATGGGTCTCGACCGATGGGCCGGACACCGATTTCACCGCCAAGCTGATCGACGTGCATCCGCCGAGCGCCGATTATCCGCGCGGCTACGCGATGAACCTGACGGACGGCGTGGTGCGGCTGCGCTACAGCGAGGATTGGAGCCGGCCGCGCTGGCGCAGGCCGGGGGAGATCGTGAAGATCGTCGTCACGTTGCCGCCAATGGCCAATCTCTTCCTGCCGGGCCATCGCATCCGGCTCGACGTGTCATCGAGCAACTTCCCGAAATTCGACGTGAACCCGAACACCGGCGAGGCGGAGGGCGCGTCGCGCCGCCGGCGCGTCGCCACCAATACGGTGTTCGTCGATGCGGCGCGGCCGAGCCGGCTGGTGCTGCCCATCCTGCCGATCTGAACTGGAGACAAGACATGCCGCAGCCAGAGCATATTTCCGTCCTCGGCGTGGCCGACCCGACGGCGCTGGACGATGACCTCAAGGCGATCTGGGCGAAATGCGTCGACAAGCTCGGCTTCGTGCCGAACGTCTATTCCGCCTACAGCCTCAAGCCGCAGCGGCTGCGCCATTTCATGGCGATGTACAACGAGATCATGCTGGCCAAATCGGGCCTCTCCAAGCTCGAGCGCGAGATGGTGGCCGTCGTCGTCTCATCGGCCAATCGTTGCTATTACTGCCTGGTCGCTCATGGTGCGGCGGTGCGCCAGCTTTCCGGCGATCCCGAGCTCGGCGAGATGATGGCGCTGAACTATCGCGTCGCCAGGCTCGATGCGCGGCAGCGGGCCATGCTGGATTTCGCCTGGAAGATGACGACGACGCCCTGGCTGATCGAGGAGGCAGACCGCGCCGCCCTGCGCGGGGTGGGCCTGTCGAACGACGATCTGTTCGACCTCGGCGAGACGGTGGCCTTCTTCAACCTGTCCAACCGCATGGCCTCGGCGACCGACATGATGCCGAACCGCGAATACCACAAGACGGAGCGGTAGGCAGAGCTGCGTCCGACCTGATGGGCTCATCAGGTCGGGCGTTGCGCTAGACGTTGAAGCGGAACAGCAGCACGTCGCCGTCCCTGACGACGTACTCTTTGCCCTCGACGCGCATGCGCCCGGCTTCCTTGGCGCCGGCCTCGCCGGCGCCGGCGATGTAGTCGTCATAGGCGATGGTTTCGCAGGCGATGAAGCCGCGCTCGAAATCGTTGTGGATGACGGCGGCGGCCTGCGGCGCCTTGGTGCCGCGCACGATGGTCCAGGCGCGGGTCTCCTTCGGGCCGACGGTGAAATAGGTGATCAGGCCGAGCAGCGCGTAGCCGGCGCGGATCACCCGGTCGAGCCCGCTATCGTGCAGGCCGAGCCCTTCGAGGAACTCGCCCCGATCGGCCTCCGGAAGCTGGGAGACCTCGGCCTCGATGGCGGCCGAGACGATGACGTGCTGCGCGCCCTCGGCCGCGGCGCGGGCGGCGACGCGCGCCGAATAGACATTGCCGGTCGCGGCCGCGGCTTCCTCGACATTGCAGATGTAGAGCACGGGCTTGCTGGTCAGCAGTTGCAGGCGCCGGGCCGCCTCGACATCCGTGGCCGCGATCGCCGTGCGCGCCGGCCGGCCAGCGGTGAGGGCGGCGACGATCGGCTCCATCAGCGCCACCTGGGCGATGCTCTCCTTGTCGCCGCCGCGGGCCTTCTTCTGGGCGGCGAGCAGGCGCTTCTCCAGGCTCTCCAGATCGGCGAGCATCAGCTCGGTCTCGACCGTCTCGGCGTCGCGGATGGGATCGACGCTGCCTTCGACATGGGTGACGTCGGCATCCTCGAAGCAGCGCAGCACATGGATGATGGCGTCCACCTCGCGGATATTGGCAAGGAACTGGTTGCCCAGGCCCTCGCCCTTCGAGGCGCCGCGCACGAGGCCCGCGATATCGACGAACTCCAGGCTGGTCGGCACGATCTTCTGCGATCTGCCGATGGCGGCGAGGGCGGCCAGACGCGGATCGGGCACCGCGACGCGGCCGACATTGGGCTCGATCGTGCAGAACGGATAATTCGCCGCCTGCGCCGCGGCGGTGGCGGTCAGCGCGTTGAACAGCGTGCTCTTGCCCACATTGGGCAGGCCGACGATGCCGCAATTGAAACCCATTATTCCGAATCCTGTGTGAGCAGCGCGACCCTGGTCATGAAATCCTCCGGCCGGCCGGCGGCCAGCAGGGGGGCGGCGGCGGCCACCGCGTCGAGCAGCGGGATCAGCCAGTCCCGGTCCACCTTGGCGAAATCGCCCAGCACATGGCCGGTGACGCGCGCCTTGTCGCCGGGATGGCCGATGCCGAGGCGGACCCGCCAATAATCCGGACTGCCCAGCATGCGGTCCATGCTGCGCAGGCCGTTATGCCCGGCCGCCCCGCCGCCGCGCTTGACCCGAACGCGGCCGGGCGCGAGGTCGAGCTCGTCATGGAAGGCGGTGATCGCCTCGGGCGGCAGCTTGAAGAACGCGGCGGCCGCCTGCACGCTGGCGCCGGAATCGTTCATGTAGGTCTGCGGCTTCAGCCCGATGACGCGCACGCCCTCGATGCTGCCCTCCGCCACCAGGCCCTTGAAGCGCGGCCGCCACGGGCCGAACCGGTGCGTGGCGGCGATCACGTCGAGGGCCATGAAGCCGATATTGTGCCGCTGGCGCGCCATTCCCGGCTCGGGATTGCCCAGCCCGACCCAGAGCAGCATGGCGCGCCTTCGCGGTTACGTCTTCCCGGCGTTTACTTCTTCTTGGCGGCGGGCGCCTTCGGGGCGGCCTTGGCGGCGGGCGCGGCCTTGGCGGGCGCGGCTCCCTTGGCGGGTGCCGCCGCGGCCGCGGCGGGCCCGGCGGCCGCGGCCCCCGGCTCGGCGGCCACCTCGGCGATCTTGGTGGGGGCGGCCACCGTGGCGATCACGAAGTCGCGGTCGGTGATGATCGGGCGGATGCCTTCGGTGCCCTTGAGGTCGGACCAGCGGACATTGTCGTTGATGTCGAGCGGGCCGAGATCGGCGTCGAAATGCGCCGGCACGTTCTCAGGGTCGCAATAGCACTCGACGGTGTGGCGCACGACGTTCAGCACGCCGCCACGCTTGAGGCCGACGCTGGTGAGGTCGTTCTGGAACAGCACGGTGATGGCGACGCGGATCTTCTCGCCGGCGGCCAGGCGCTGGAAATCGGCATGCACCGGCGCGTCGGAGATGGGGTGCAGCTGCACCTCGCGCAGCAGGGCGCGGGTGGTCTGCGCGCCGCACTTCACCTCGTAGAGGCGCGAGCGCCAGCCGCTGCTGTGCAGCTCGCGCATGACGATGCGCGGATCGAGCGCGATAAGGGTGGGCGCCTGGTTGGCGCCATAGATCACGGCGGGCACCTTGCCCTGCCGGCGAGTCGCGCGTGCCGCCCCCTTAC
>JAGXAV010000183.1 GCA_018971455.1 Rhodospirillales bacterium | reverse complement strand
CAGGGGGTGGCCGGCGCCGCGCGCGCCCGCCTGCTCGCCGAGGATCCGCAGCGCTTCCTGCCGGCGGTGCAGGTCGGCATCACCCTGGTCGGCATCCTCGACGGCGTGTTCGGCGGTGCCCGGGTCGCCGACCGCATCGCCCCGCTCTTCGCCGGCGTGCCGCGCCTGGCCCCCTTCGCCAACAGCCTGGCCCTCGCGGTGGTGGTGGTGGCGATCACCTATCTCACCCTGGTGCTCGGCGAGCTGGTTCCCAAGCAGCTCGCGCTGCGCGCGCCCGAGCGGGTCGCCGCCGTGGTGGCCCGCCCGCTGGCCGGCGTCTCCTCCGCCACCCTGCCGGTGGTCTGGCTGCTCGGCTGGTCCTCGCGCCAGGTGCTGCGCCTGTTCGGCGTCCATGCCGGCGGCCCGGCGACGGTGACGGAGGAGGAGCTCAAGGCGCTGCTCGCCGAGGGAGAGGAGACCGGCGTGCTGGAGAGCGAAGAGCGCGACATGATCGAGCGCGTGCTGCGCCTGGCCGACAAGCCGGTGCGCGCGATCATGACGCCGCGCACCGAAATCGCCTGGATCGACCGCACCGATCCCGCCCGCGACATCATCGCCACCCTCAAGGCGGCGCCGCATTCCCGCTTCGTCGTCTGCGACCGCTCGATCGACAACGTGGTCGGCGTGGTGCAGGCCAAGGACATGCTGGACCGCATCCTCGACGGCAAGGAACTCTCGATCGCCGCCGCCCTGCGCCAGCCCATGGTCATGCCCGACACGGTGACCGCGCTCGACGCGCTGGAGCGCCTGAAATCGGACCTGCTGGGCCTCGCCCTGGTGCTCGACGAATATGGCAGCTTCGAGGGAGTCGTGACCGCCGCCGACGTGCTGCAGGCCATCGTCGGCGATGTCGAGCCGGCCCCGCCCGAACCGGGCACGGAGCCCGAGCAGGGCACGCTGCTGCTCGATGCCGCCATGCCGGTGGATGAGGTGAAGGCCCGGCTCGATCTGCCGGACTTGCCGGCGGCCGGCAGCTATCACACGCTCGCCGGGCTCGTGCTCGCCCTGCTGCGCCGCGTGCCCCAGCCGGGCGACCGTATCGTCTTTGGCGGCTGGCTGTTCGAGGTGGTGGCGATGGACGGCAGGCGGGTCGAGCGCGTGCAGGTGAGCCAGGAACCGTTGGCGGAAGGATAGGGTGGATATCATGCAGGACTCGGTGCGCAAAAAAGGCCTGGTGGGCGAAATCGGCGATCTGCGCCTGGCCAGCGGCGCGGTTCTGCCGCGCGCGGCACTGGCCTACGAAACCCTCGGCCGACTCACGCCGGACGGGCGCAACGCCGTGCTGCTCACCCATGGCTACACCAGCAGCCATTCCATGGCGGGCTCCTCCGAGGGGCCGTGGAACGCGCTGGTCGGCCCCGGCAAGCCGATCGACACCGAGCGGTACTTCGTCGTCAGCTCCAACATGCTCGGCTCGGCCCATGGCTCGACGGCGCCGCGCAGCCTCAACCCCGCCACCGGCCGGCCGTACGGCCCGGACTTCCCGGCCATCACCGTGGCCGACATCGTTGCCGCCCAGCGCGCCCTGCTCGAACGCCTCGGCGTGCGCCATCTCGCCGCCGTCGCCGGGCCGTCCTATGGCGGCTTTCAGGCCTTCCAATGGGCGGTGGATTTTCCCGATTTCGTCGATGCCATCGTGCCCGCCGTCAGCGCCCCGCGCCGGCCGGACGGGCACGACATGGACGCGCTGGAAGCCCGCCTCGCGCGCGATCCCGGCTGGAATGGCGGGCATTACTATGCCACCGGCGGCGTCGATGCGACGATGACCGACATCCGCGTCGAGACGCTCCGCCGCTACGGCATCGAGGCCGATCTGATGGCCCGCTTTCCCGACCCCGCCGCGCGGGACGCCGAAATCCGCCGGATCGCCGGAGGGTGGGCGCGCGCCTTCGACGCCAATTCCCTGCTGGTGCTCGGCCGCGCCCTGCTGGATTTCGACCTCACCCCGCGCTTCCCGTCCATCCGCGCCCGGGTCCTCTACGCGCTGAGCCGCACCGACTCGGTGTTCCCGCCGACGCTGGCGCCCGGCGTGATGGCCGCACTGCGCGCGGCCGGGGTGCGCGCCACCTATGTCGAGATCGACAGCGAGCTCGGCCACATGGCTTCCGGCGCCGACGCCGCCAAATGGGCCCCGGCACTGGCCGCCTTCATGGCCGAGGCGGGGTGACGCGCCTCAGCCCCGCCCGCGCTTGGCCAGCGGTACCGCGGCCTGCAATTCGGTGTCCCAGGGAAACAGGATCCAGGTATCCTGGGACACTTCGGTGACGAAGCTGTCGATCAGGCTGCGCGCCGCGGGCTTGGCGTAGACGCAGGCGAAATGCGCCTTGGGCAGCAGCGCGCGCACGATGCGCGCCGTGGTGCCGGTATCGACCAGATCATCGACGATGAGAAACCCCTCGCCGTCGCCGGCGGCCACCGGCAGCTTGGTGACCGTCGCCTCGCCCTTCTTCTCCTCGTCATAGGTGACGACGCAGACGCTTTCGATCAGCCGCACCTCCATCTCGCGCGCCACGATGGCCGCGGGAATGAGGCCGCCGCGGGTGATGGCGACGATGCCCCGGTACGGTCCCCGTTCGATCAGCCGCCAGGCGAGCGCGCGGGCATCACGGTGCAGCTGGTCCCAGGTGACGGTGTAATAATGCTCGGCCATCAGAACATCCGCCCGCCATCGGGAACCTTGAAATCGGGCTTCAGCAGCACGACGGCACCATCCTCGTCCGGCACGCCGAGGGTCAGCACCTCGCTGAGAAAGGGCCCGATCTGGCGCGGCGGAAAATTCACCACGCAGAGCACCTGCCGGCCGATCAGCTGGTCGAGCCGGTAATGCTCGGTGATCTGCGCGGACGAGCGCTTCACGCCGATCGCGCCGCCGCAATCGACCCACAGCTTGATCGCCGGTTTGCGCGCCTCGGGAAAGGGCTGCGCGTCCACCACCGTTCCGGTGCGGATGTCCAGCCGGTCGAAATCCTCGATGTTTGCCACTGTCCCGCCCGTTCGTTGCCGGCGCCATGATTCCCCGTCGCGGCCCGGTTGCCAATGGGGCGAGGCAATGGGAGCGTGGCGGCGGAGGAACTTCATGCGGATTCGCCTGGATGGACAGCGCGCCCTGGTCACCGGTGCCAGCTCCGGCATCGGCCTGGCCGCCGCCCAGGCGCTCGCCGAGGCCGGCGCGCATGTCGTGCTCGCCGCCCGCCGCGCGGCCCAGCTCGGCGCGGCGGTGGCGGATCTGCGCGGCCGTGGTCTTGCGGCCGAGGCGCTGGTGCTCGACGTCACCGAATCCGGCGCGGTGTGCGCGGCGGTGGACGCGGCGGAGCCGTTCGACATCCTGTTCAACAATGCCGGCATCAATCGCCTGCAACGCTTCCTCGACACCGACCTCGCTACCTTCGATGCGTTGTTCGACGTCAATGTCCGCGCCGCCTTCGTCGTCGCCCAGGCCGTGGCCCGGCGCATGGTGGCGGCCGGCATCGCCGGGCGCATTATCCACACCTCGTCGCAGATGGGCCATGTCGGCGGCCCGCGCCGGGTCGCCTACTGCGCCACCAAGCACGCCATCGAGGGGCTGTCCAAGGCGATGGCCATCGAGCTCGCGCCGCACGGTATCCGCGTCAACACCATCGCCCCCACCTTCATCGCCACCGAACTGACCCGCCCCTTCCTCGACGACCCGGACTTCGCCGCGGACGTGCTCTCGCGCATCCCCCTCGGCCGTGGCGGCGAGGTCGGCGACATCGCCGCCGCCGTGCTGTTTCTTGCCTCGGACGGCGCCGGCATGATCACCGGCACATCGCTCCGGGTGGACGGGGGCTGGACCGCGCAGTAGAGGGGTTCGCCCCGTTGGAGATACGACATGCGTGATTTCCACCTGCCTGGCCGCAGCCCCGTCATCGCCGCCCATGGTATGGTGGCGACCTCGATGCCGGCGGCCACCCTGGCCGCGCTGGACGTGCTGCGCGCCGGCGGCAACGCGCTCGATGCCGCCATCGCCGCCGTCGCCGTGCTCTGCGTCATCGAGCCAGCCTCCACCGGAATTGGCGGGGATTGCTTCTGCCTCTACGCCCCGGCCGGCCAGCGCCAGGTGGTCGCCCTCAACGGCTCCGGCCGCGCCCCCGCCGCCGCCAGCATCGACTGGTTCGAGCGCGCCGGCATTGCCGCCCTGGACAATATGTCGCCCCACGCGGTCACGGTGCCCGGCGCCATCTCCGCCTGGCAGACGCTGCTCGACGCGCACGGCACCAAGGGGCTCGACGAATTGCTGCGCCCGGCCATCGCCTTCGCCGAGCACGGCCACCCGGTGCATGCGCGCGTCGCGCATGACTGGGCGAGCGGTGTGGACAAGCTGGCGAAGGGCGGGGCGCAGGCCTACCTGCCCGGCGGCGCCGCGCCGCGCATGGGCGACATGTTCGCCCAGCCCGCCCTGGCCGCCACGCTGAAGCGGATTGCCGCCCACGGCGCGCGCGCCTTCTACGAGGGACCGATCGCCGCCGACATGGTCGCCACCCTGCGCGCCCGCGGCGGGCTGCACACGGAGGCCGATTTCGCCGCCGGGCTCAACGGTGCCGAGTTCGTCACCCCGGTGCGCATCCCCTGGCAGGGGCACGAGGTCTGGCAGTGCCCGCCGAACGGCGCCGGCATGTTCGCGCTGATGATGCTCGGCATCCTCGAAGGCTTCGGCCCCGCGCCGGACGGGCCGCTCGGCACGACCCGCCTGCACCGCCACATCGAGGCCTGCCGGCTCGCCTTTCGCGACCGCGACGCCTTCCTCGCCGATCCCGCGCAGGCGGACGTGCCGGTCGGCCGACTCCTCGATCCGGCCTATCTCGGCGCCCTGCGCGGCCTGATCGACGACGGCGCCGCCATCGCCCACATGCCCGCCGCCGGCGCGGCCGCACTGCCGGTGCATGCCGACACCGTCTATCTCTGCGTCGTCGATCGCGACGGCAATGCGTGCAGCTTCATCAACTCGCTCTTCCAGGGCTTCGGCTCCGGCATCCTGGCGCAGGAATCGGGCGTGCTGCTGCATAATCGCGGCTTCGGCTTCCGGGTTGAGCGCGGCCACCCTAACTGCATCGCGCCGGGCAAGCGGCCGATGCACACCATCATCCCCGGCATGGTGACGAAGAATGGCGAGGCGGTGATGCCGTTCGGCGTCATGGGCGGGCATTTCCAGCCCATGGGCCAGTCCCTCGTGCTCACCAACATGTTCGACTATGGCATGGACATCCAGGAGGCGATCGATTTCCCGCGCCTGTTCCCGTTCAAGGGAAAGGTCGAGGCCGAGGCCGGCATTCCGGCCGCGGCGCAGCGCCGCCTCGAAGCCCTCG